>NZGY01000073.1 GCA_002689605.1 Filomicrobium sp. | reverse complement strand
CATCCTGGGCGTCGATTTCGTCAACGGCACCAAACCATCAAACCAAGATCAAGCCGCCGCATGAAGAGCGCTGGGACACCAGATTTGACAATAGCTCCGAAATTAGGCGCGTATGCTAAAATGATTCACTGGTTAACGCCCTGTTAACTCTGAAGTTTCAAAGTGTGGTAGCAGCAATCTGGAAGTGACTTGCAACCACCAGTAGGCATTTCACCGACAGCGCGCTCGCAAAACTTTTCAACGAAACCGTTTGAGTGACCTGAATAAACGGAGGGCCAAGAGCGCCTTTCCACAGGCCTGGAGTTATAATGCGCGCCCTGTCGCCATCCATACTGGCGCTTTATGCCGGCTCAAATTTTGCGCCGCGCGCACGCGTTCGATTATTCCACTTTCCCGCAAGCAGACTTGCCAGCTGTATCGCTAAGACTCTATTGGCCTTTGGGGTTAGTCTCGGCGCCACATCTGCGGCAAGTGAAGATTCAAAAAGGTTGAACGCTAAAAGTAAAGAAACGGCTGAGGTCGTTCCGTTTAACTTCACAGGACGTGCTCATGCTGCGCGTCCTACGAATGTGTTCTCAAGCCTTTATGCAAACCCAACGACCCAACCAACTCTTACGAATGGGACGAGACCATTTTACCTTCCGCCGTACGCAACCTTATTGCCCAATACGCCTGTCCGAAGTCTCAAAAGCAAAATTGTAGAGCCCACGACGCATGACGTTGAACCTCTATCGACCACCGTCCCACAACACAAAAAATGGGCCTCGCTCTCATCGCAACGAAAACTAGAACACGCACATCCATCGGGAACACAGTCCAAGTCATCGCAAGCCTCCGCCAAAGCCTCAAATGCTGACAAAAACAAAGATCCGTTAGTCGCCGGTGCAATCAATCAATTCGATGGCGATGCAACCAGCATTGCCAGCGCAAAACTCAGCGCCGATATTGTGAATAGCGAGCGGCGCAAGACTACTGATCGACGTGAAGTAAATGCAGAAAAGCCGAGCGGGGCCACTCAGAATTCCTCTGCGTCTCTCAGCCCAAAGGCAACAGCGTTAGAGCCTCAGAAGCCGTCAGCTACAGTAAAAAGCAGATCAGAAACAATTAAGCGAACAACAGCCACAACACCGCTGCGCACGGCCACCGCAGCAACGGCCTCGTCAAAGAAAATCCAAGAAAAGGTCTTCACGCCCAATGGCGTCAAACCAGCCGCCAAGCGTGGAGTAACTGGGAACGACAAGGATCAGCAACAATCAAACGAGACTGTTGCCGTGCGCGTGACAGACACCAAAACCCAAAGCAATGTGTCCTTCACTAGCGCGAAAATTGATGACAACACTAGTATTGAACGCCGGAAATCAGTCGAACTAAAAGCATCAGCACTAGAGGCCTCTATTCGCCCAGCTACGACGGCGAAGGCAATCAAGTCCGCAAGATTGTCGTCAGAGAAGAAAGTGGCAGCTGACAAATCTTCGTCACTCTCTCTGGTCCCTCTACCGGAAGCAAAGCCACATCGTCAGGAGTTAGCTAAAAAAGCTGCTGCAAGACGACGAAGCAGAAGGTTGGCTGCAGCCAAGCGACGAGCAATCAAGCCTAGTAAAAAGTCTGCAACTAAGTCAGGCCAGCCACCACAGGCCCTTATACCAGGCTGGGCGAATTCAGCATTCAGAACAACAAACTGATCCAATAACTGCTATGAGTTGAAACGCAACGCGTCTCCTCGAAATGACCATGCAAAGGCTGAAACCGGTCAGCCTTTCCAGTCTTCAATGATCATGTCTGCACCCTTTTCCGCGATCATGAGCGTAGGAGAGTTGGTATTGCCTGACGTAATTGTCGGCATCACGGACGCATCGATCACTCGCAACCCTTCGACGCCATTGACCCGCAATCTTGGGTCAACAACGGCATTCTCATCCCCGCCCATACGGCAGGTCCCTACCGGGTGAAAGATTGTTGTTGAAATATCACCAGCAGCCCGCACCAAAGCCTCTACGTCCGCATCGGGTGCTGTTGGTCCAGGCCTGAATTCCTCAGGATTAAAGCGCTGTAACGCCGGCTGCGAAACAATGCGACGCGTCAATCGAATAGAGTCGGCTGCTACCAGGCGATCCTCTTCCGTACTCAGGTAATTTGGCTTGATCTCTGGATGCGCGGCCGGCTTAGTATCAGTAATCCGCACGTGTCCTCGACTTGTTGGACGCACATTACAAACACTCGCAGTAAATGCAGAGAAAGCATCGAGCGGCTCGCCAAACTTTTCCAGTGAGAGCGGTTGGATATGATACTGGAGGTTGGCGGTTTCGCGCGTTGCATCAGACTTTGCGAATGTGCCGAGTTGCGACGGAGCCATCGACATGGGACCACTTCGCATGACGGCATATTCCAAGGCAATTTTCGCCTTCTGGAAAAGCGTTTGCGAATTCTCGTTGAGTGTCTTCACCCCTGACACTTTGTAAGCGCACCGGATCTGCAAATGATCTTGCAGATTCTGTCCAACTTCCTCGTTCTCAACGACTGGCTCAATGCCGTGCTGTGCTAGTAGATGCCCTGGCCCAATGCCAGATAACTGCAACAGCTGCGGTGAACCAATTGCACCTGCGGCCAGAATGACCTCTCTACGTGCACCGAGCTTCATAGGTATGCGATTGCGTAGAATATCAATCCCGTTGACCTTTCGCCCTTGCACAATCAAACGCTGAGCCGTTGCGTGTGTGACGATCGAAAGGTTCTTACGATTCAGAACGGGTTTCAGGAAGCCCTTGGCTGTATTCCAGCGGATGCCGGACTTCTGGTTGACCTGAAAATAGCTGGTGCCTTCGTTGTCACCTCTATTGAAATCTTTCACTCTGGGTATGCCGGCCTGCTCGGCAGCTTCCGCCCATGCATCAAGTATGTCCCAGCTGATGCGGGGTTTCTCAACTCTCCATTCACCACCCTGACCATGCACACCTTCTAAATCTTCGGCTGCAAGCGCCAACTGATCTTCGTGTTTCATGAAGTAAGGAAGAACATCATTCCATGCCCAACCAGGATTGCCGTACTGACGCCAAAGATCATAATCCTGCGCCTGGCCACGCATGTAGATCATGCCGTTGATTGACGAACAGCCCCCTAAAACCTTGCCGCGCGGGTAGTTCAAGCTACGTCCGTTGAGCCCTTCTTCGCTAGCGGTCTTAAAACCCCAATCAACTCTAGGATTGCCGTGGCAGTACAGGTAGCCAACTGGAATATGAATCCAAATGTAGTCGTCTTTCCCGCCTGCTTCTAAGAGCAGAACCCGAACGTCAGGATCTTCGGAGAGGCGGTTAGCAAGCAGACACCCAGCTGTCCCAGCGCCAACAATTATATAGTCATATTCTTCTAAAGTGGCGCTCATGCCCGTTCCCCACAAACGTCGCGTGTTGGCTACAAAGTCACTCTCTAACAGTCGAAAGCTACCCGTGTCTGGTCATTGGACCAAAGCTCAGACGCAACGGTTTCCCGATTAGCAACCCCAGTTGCAGTGCTACCTGCACTCTAAGGTATCTATCTCACGCAAAACATCAATGATGAGCACAAGCGTTGGTCAACCGGACAGCTCCCGCCCTAGCAGCACAGCATACCCACCTCCCTTGGCAACGCGAGCACGCTCGATGAAGCCTAAGCGCTGATAAAAGGCAACATTTCTCATGCCCGCACCTGTTACAACATGCAAACCTGGACTGTCGTAACTCTGGGCGTGGTTGACAAAACGCTGGATCAACCGCTCTCCAATTCCTTGGCTGCGCTTATCACGCGCGATATTGATATGGAGATGAGCTGGGTACTGCGGCGTAACGGCTGCAAAAGACTGAAAATACGAAAGTGAGCTGAATTCAGCGCGCGGAGCAGGATCGGACAGGCTACCCACCAGATACCCGCATAATTGCTCCGGGTCCCCGTCCTCTAAAGCAACAAAAGCATGCTCCGGCTCTTCGATCAGGTAGCGCCCCATCCAAAGCCACCGAAAGTCAGTTCGGGCTTGCTCACTCGCAAATGACTGTACCGAACTAGCTTCAAAGAAGATCTCATCGATCTTAATCTCAGCCGAGGCATTGCCTGCAATTTCGGAGTAAGCGCAAATATCGATCAATGTCGAACCGAGTTTTCGCGTCTGCACTCGTGGCCACTATCATCACAGCGACCACGAGTGCTGTTCGGCAAACTGAGCACCGCCGCCTAAAAATGTATCCGGATAGATGGACCGCGGTAGTAGTAACGGCGGTAGTATCGACGACGATAGAGCGGATAGTAGTAGCGACCATAGGTGCGCCGATAGCGCGGATAGTAGTAGCGACGATAGTATCTGCGCCCAGGATAGTAATAGCGCCGACCGATGTGAACGCTAAATCGCGGCCTGTAGTAACGCCTATAGTGCCGCCTGCGCCAACGTCTCCGCCATCTGCGTGTATGGTGCACTTTCTGCACTAACTTTGGGGCAATCTTCGCATCCGCAACCGCTCCCAGCGGAGCTGCATGCGCAGATCTCATCGCAACACTGCTTAAGCCCACAAACGTAGCAGCGATAATAATCAACCATTTCAATTGAGATGTCATAGTCACCTCCCCGGGACCTCTCATGTCGGACCTCCGACAAGCTTTACCCAACAAACGCCCCCGCAGGTCATCAAGCGCCGAAACGCAGCATACGTCAATTAGTAGTAATGCATATCAGAAGTTCCAGGATGGTGGGCGTCGACTGCTGTGGCATCAGCTAATGCTCCAAATGCGAAAGTTGCGCTCAGCAAAAAGTTCACTCCCGAATTACATGTCCGCGTTTCAGGAACTTTGATAGTCTCTTAGTCAGCAAATCCGCTGAGTGGCGCAAAGGACCAAACTATGCTCATCAGTCGCGATCGATCCCAATTGCTTGTGGTCGACGTGCAGGAACGTTTGGTGCCTGCGATCTTTGATGTCCAAAGCGTCGTCACCAATGTCGCGCGCCTAATCCGCTACGCATCTCTGCTGCACATACCAACCACTTACACCGAGCATATGCCTGAACAGATCGGCCACGTTCTGCCTCGACTCTCAAAAGCGACCGGCGACAGCACTTCAATCGTTCAAAAGAAAACATTCTCGGCTGCGCGCGAACCTGAGTTCAGCGATCGGCTGGAAAAGCTCAAGCAACACGGACGAGACTCAATTCTTGTGTGTGGCATGGAAGCCCATGTTTGCGTTATGCAAACCGTTCTAGAAGTACACTACAATAACTATAAGATGCATGTAGTTGCTGATGTGATCGGATCGCGTTCTGATCACAATCGCGATCTCGCTGTCGATCGAGTGGCCAAAGCTGGCGTTACAATCGTCAGCCATGAGATGGTTGCGTTCGAATGGCTGGAACGCGGCGACGCACCAGAGTTCAAAGACATCCTGAAATTGCTAAAGTAGCCGCCAGAAAAATCAGTATTCAATCCGACCCGGGAGCCAACCGCCATGCAAGACACTGCACCGCAAACTCGTTCATCAAAGTTTGGCTTCCGATGGGATGACCCATTTCTTTTAGAGGACCAACTGACCGAAGAAGAGCGGATGATCCGTGATACTGCGCATGAGTATTGCCAATCAAAGCTCATGCCACGCGTCAGCGATGCTTATCTCAACGAACAAACAGACCGCGAAATCTTTAATGAAATGGGCGAACTCGGCCTGCTGGGTGTCACGGTTCCAGAGGAATACGGCTGCGCAGGCGCCGGTTACGTGTCCTATGGATTGATTGCACGCGAAGTTGAGCGGGTAGACTCTGGCTATCGCTCGATGAATTCGGTTCAGTCCTCCCTAGTGATGTATCCTATCAACGCTTACGGATCTGAAGAACAGCGTAAAAAGTACCTACCCAAACTTGCGACAGGGGAATGGGTCGGCTGCTTTGGATTGACCGAACCTGATGCCGGGTCGGATCCCGGTAGTATGAAAACGCGCGCAGAGAAGGTGGCTGACGGATACAGATTAACGGGCTCCAAAATGTGGATCTCCAACGCCCCAATCGCTGACGTTTTTGTCGTGTGGGCGAAATCTGCAGAGCACGACAACCAGATCCGAGGTTTTATACTTGAAAAAGGAATGGCTGGCCTGTCTGCGCCCAAGATTGGTGGCAAGCTCAGCCTTCGCGCGTCAATCACAGGCGAAATCGTTATGGATGGCGTTGTCGTCCCAGAAGACAATCTACTCCCAAATGTATCCGGTCTGAAGGGACCTTTCGGCTGTCTCAATCGTGCACGCTATGGCATCTCCTGGGGCGCAATGGGCGCAGCTGAAGATTGCTGGCATCGCGCCCGCCAGTACACATTGGATCGCACGCAGTTTGGCCGTCCGCTTGCTCAAACACAGCTCATTCAGAAAAAGCTCGCAGACATGCAAACAGAAATCAGCCTTGGCCTGCAAGCATCACTGCGTGTCGGTCGCCTCATGGATGAACATCGTGAAGCACCTGAGATGATTTCAATCGTAAAGCGCAACAACTGCGGTAAATCCCTGGACATCGCCCGTATGGCGCGTGACATGCACGGTGGCAACGGCATCCAGGCGGAGTATCACGTGATGCGCCACCTAACGAACCTGGAAACGGTCAACACCTACGAGGGCACCCATGACGTCCACGCTCTCATCCTGGGTCGCGCTCAAACAGGTTTGCAGGCATTCTTTTAGAAACAGCTATCGAGGCTAGAGCAAGATCGTTCCGGATGGAATCACTGTTCGACTTGCTCACTTTGTCGGCCGAAACGTGAATCTTGCTCTACTCAAAAAGTTTAGAGACCGATTGACGTTTCAGATGAATGCACCAAGCGCTTCCACCTGAAACGATCGGGCTCTAGAGCATGGGCGAACCAACGCATCGGCATTGCCCGTGCAGATCTTTATAGGACCTATCCAATCCGTCGAGGTGCCTGCTCTTGCGGAACAACCTCACTTGGCCTGAATTGGCGGATTATGAACTCTCGCAGATCATAGAAAGTAGATTTGACGCGATTCCAACTATATTCGGTCAGCGTCGCCTCCAATCGCCTGGTTATTGATTTGGCCCAGTCGCGATTGGCATTCATCCGCTCAATCTGGCCCTCCGTGGCATTCGCCATCTCGATGCTGGCCTGCGGAAGATAGATCGCCTCTCCTCTGGCCTTATTGAAAAAGACCAGACCTTTCGCCGTTGACATCACGATCTGGCCGGAAAGCGGCGCCGGGTTGCCTCTCGGGCTAATTTGAATGGATGGCGGCGCGTCAGCAATCTGTAAGCCGTTAAGTAATCCGAGACCGAATGCGAGCATTGGCAGTAGTCCGACAATTGTCAAACGCCCGAGTTCAGGCCCACCAGCCACGCGCACAAGCGCCCAAATCAGAATTAGGCCCAGAAATATCGGAAGCACCAGGACAACGGCGACGATATCGATCACTATGACCGCCCCCCACAGTACCAGGAAAAACTGCAACGGCAGCAAAGCTGGGACCTGGAGGCCAATCCCAAAAAGCCTAAACACCAGAAAAACAATGACAACAAGTAGAAGCGCGAGTGCAGTCAGAAGTAACGAGACCACCGCATAAAGGCCGCCGTAGAATGCCAAATGACCAAACAATCCAATCTTATCAATGGATTGCAATAGTCCCGGCCCGATCATCTCGAACAGGCCGAAGGCATAAGCGATGGCTAGCAAACCAATGTAAACGAGGCCGAGGGCCACACTTGGCCATGATGGCAAAGCAGAAGCGTCCGATTGCCGATGATCGCGCACTGCTTCGTCTTCGCTTTGCTTACTCGTGTCGTACATAACTGAGCCAAATTACAATTACGCGGCTCAGTATTCTTTATTACATGAAAATGGTTATTGTTTCGGCTCCAGTGTCGCGGCAACTACCAAAACAAAAATAACCACACAATTTCAGAAAATTAGCGCGTTCGCATTTCATGCTCTGTTATCGCCCGGGCGATACTAAAGTCCGGATCAAGAGGCCGCCGTGGCTTTAGTCCGGCGTGTACTTCCTTAACACTCGGCTTGGCTGGAGCGTTCCGAGGTGGTGGCCCATAGTTTGGACTAAAAGGTTCTGCCGGATCATCAGGCGCCGCTCCACGGCGCAAGCGCGGCGGATGTTGCATCGGCAAACCGTCATCTTCTATGACGATCCTAGGGGGAATTGCAGTGGCTACCTGTCCGGAATGGCTGTAAGCGCCGGCATAGGACTGGGGTCTTTAGGACTGCTGCGACTGAGCACACGCAGATAAAAGCACCGCAAGAGTTAGTGATGGCACAACGGCCAAACCACGACTACGCACAAGACGCATCAGACAAACTCCACAACTAAACTGGAGCTCAGTTTGGGCCCAGACCCGTTAAAATGTGGTTATCGCTCGTCCCAATTTGCATCAAACGCCTTACGACATCTTAATCGTCTAGCGCCAATAAAACCCGAAAAAGCAGCTATTCCGGCCCCGTCGGCTCATGCCCCAATCGGCTCATGAACAGCAGCTGAATGTCCGCTTCAGTTAGCGTTCAAGGCCGAATCGGCATAGTCAATCCATCCTGAAGACCCATCTTCCCCAGCGTGATCCTTGAGGGCACCGTGCTTCGGGGTCGCTGTGCCCTCACCCCATTCTGCAAAATTCAGCATCAAGCAAATCCTCCTCGGGATTGAATTCCACGTGCGACGACATTAGGTTGGCGTCGATGGTACAACCCAATTCCAACAACCGTACTTAAGGAGGCACGCCCGTGACTTTTTCGCTGCCAGAACTTCCCTATGCCTATGATGCGCTTGCACCGCACATGTCCCAGGAAACTCTAGAGTTCCACCACGACAAGCACCACAACGCCTACGTCACCACTGGCAATGGCTTGATCGCAGGAACAGAGTTTGAGAACCTGAGCCTCTCCAAGATCGTCCAAAAAGCCTATGCTGACAGCAACCAGGCTTTGATCAATCAGGCCGGTCAGCATTACAACCACCTTCATTTCTGGAATTGGATGAAGCCCAACGGCGGCGGCAAGAGTGTCCCAGGCAAAGTTGAAGCGCTTTTCAACGCCTACGGCGGCTATGACAAAGTGCGTGAAGATTTCATCCAGGCCGGTGTCACGCAATTTGGTTCTGGTTGGGCATGGCTCGCTGTAAAGGACGGCAGTCTGATCGTCACCAAGACGCCAAATGGCGAAAACCCTCTCATGACTGGCGCGCAACCAATCCTTGGCTGCGATGTCTGGGAGCACAGCTATTACATTGATTATCGCAATCTACGTCCAAAGTATCTGGAAGCCTTCTTCGACAACCTGGTGAACTGGGAGTACGTCGAAGGCATGTGCCCATAACACTTGGCTAAATATCAGGCAGCTTCGTTTCGCCTGACACGGCATCCGAGCCGGTCGCTCAGAGATCAGGTTAAGCGACCGGCTTTTTTTTATTTTAGAGAGGCTCTGGCAAATTGAGATGCTGTGCCAACAGTGCAGCAAATCTATCTAACGGATTGTCCCTTAATGGTCGTAGCTTAGCTAACAGATCCAATAAATTTTGCGCACTGGTATCCGCGAGTTTTGCATGGGCATACCAGCCATTCTGCTCCAGCCAACCGCGGTACTGGTTCTCTTTGCGCGTTACCTTGAAAGTACGTGGCGATAGCGAGAGCATCGGCCGCCTGGCCCATATGCCTTCTGAAATCATGCTGCTGGAATCAGCCGTACATATGACGCCATCGACGTCACTGAAAAGATCAGACAGCGGAGAGCTGTTCGGATCTTTTATATCGATAAACGCATGAATGGCATCGCTGGTCATGGCTTTATTGCGAAAAAGAGTTGTTGCCTCAACCGGCGTTCTTCTTGAGTTACTAATGATCCAATCTACACCGAACGCGTCCCAAACCTCCATGGTGAGCTGACTGAGTTGCTGCCAATCTCTTGGAGAATAGGAAATCCCGTTTGTGNNCCCCCCAATCAAAAGTCCAAGCCGCCTTGGTGATTGCTCAAATTGAACGAGAGGTATTGTATCTGGGTCCAATGCAGAAGGCTTCATAGCTTGGACGATATTCGGCGCCTTAACAGACTGCGCATAGGACGTCAGAACGAGCGTGAAGTCACTNGCCCGATATTGCCTGAGAGAGCCATAGAACACATTCTGCGCACCAAGCAGACGTGCNACGCATATATTCGCTGCCAACGTCTCGGAGCCAGCAGAGACCACAATATCGGCAGCTGGCAAAGTGGCAGGCTCAATCCCATAAATCATCGAAAGAATACGTTCATCCGGTAAGNTAGACCGCGTCGAAAGGGCAGCTANAGGTCCAGGCCATCGGCCACGAGAGACATCCATACGTTCAATCGTAGCTGAGCGGTTCCTTGCAAGCGCCGCAACNATGCCTTCCGACAGGTTNGCATGCCCTGGTCTTCCGTCGCTGAGCAGAAGAAGCTTCATTCGAAATCAGGACTTATCGTTCTTTGGTGCAAACCACACCATGGTAAGGCCAACGGCCACAGGCACCAGCGGTAGCGCTACATGCCAAATGGTAATAGCAGACAGTCCNCCTTCCTGGAAAATGCCAACCACGAAGCTGAACGCAATCGAAAACATCATCAAGATGCCAACNATGAGAAGTATACCGCCAGGAATAAGCAGCCATAGGCGCATTCNAAACCCTCAGATGTCGCATGCTGCACACCGCTGACTTTGATTGAACGGCGGCAGAGAGATCGCACTCATACGATCTCCAACGAAAAACGCTAGCGGTATATCAACATTTCTGCAGACCTGTGTCTCTTGCAACAGCCCCGGTTAGGGCATTCGGGTTTTCAATGGTCCAGCTATTCCTACAGNCCGAGGCGACGACAGTATGTGCTTCCATGGCCTAGAGTACTTCTTGCNATGGCTGAGCGTCAATTNCCGCCACGCCGNTGCGAAGTAACGGCAGCTGAATAGTCGGCACCGCTTNCCCTCAAAATGCGCTGCTAGTGATAAGGAAGAGCGACACTTAGAACCCCTCTAAGTCATTGAGATCAGCATCTTCAAGAGCCTCACCATCATCNAAACCACCTAGTGGTGTATCGGATGTAATGAGCTCGAGTCCTTCGAGATAGTCATCATCCTGGTCAATAAGCTGCAGAAGGCTTTCAATGTTATTTGGCATNGGGACGNTTCCTTNTTGGTTTGAGGTCTTGTTGTCACCAACCTAGACATCCCAAATCGNATCGACCGTGATCTGCTTCACAAACCAACTAGGTTTTCTTCAAACGGAAAAATCTCGTAATATGGCAAGTCAGACGAGCAGTATTTTTTAGAAGGACACNCTATGAGCATCGGTGAGACAGCTCTCAAGTTCTTTGAAGCTTGCGAGACCGGCCAAGGCTGGGAAGAATGCAAAGCCTATTGCCATGACAACGCATCATTCTCATGCCAGGCAGCGCCATTGTCCGACGTCAGTACGGTTGCAGACTATGCTGCATGGATGAAGGGTATCTTTGGGCCACTGCCAGATGCAACGTACGAGCTCAAGTCGTTCGCAATTGATGATGAGCGACAGAGCGTAAGNGCGTTCGCAATCTTTAAGGCCTCACACACAGGCGAAGGAGGCCCGGTGCCGCCAACAGGCAAAAGTGTNGCGAGNGATTATGTTTACGTGATGNATTTTGACAACGGCAAACTCCAGCACATGACCAAGATATGGAACTCGAACTACGCACTCGAGGCCCTCGGCTGGAGTNAACTCCTNGTCGAGCCAGGCTCAAACACACAGCACTGCGTCATAGCAGTTAGAACCCGTTTGAGATCTCTCTCTTGAGGCAGTGTCAGCTGCATCAATCACAAGATAGAAACCAAATAAACTCAAAGATCGTCCNGCAGATCANTCACTTTGCACATTCGATTGCGCCCCAGTGCCTTCGCCCGATACAAGGCTTTNTCAGCTACGTTGAGCAGATCTTGAGCGTGCTTTCCACCATCAGGGTAACAAGCAACACCGCCTGAGATCGTAATGGTTGGAAGCTTTATTCCAGAATAGTTGATTGTCAGTTCCGCTACCGCTTGGCGCACGCGCTCAGCAACCTCAAACGACGCCTCCAGCCCCGCTCCGGGAAGCAGGATACTGAATTCCTCACCACCAAATCGACAGGCAACTTCTTTGTCTTTTAGCTGGTAGCGCAAACAATCGGCAATTTCCCTTAGGACGACATCCCCGGCATCGTGGCCATGGTTATCGTTAAACAGCTTAAAGTTANCCGCATCAAACGAGATGAGACCTATTGGATTCTCGTTAAGTTGTGCACGACCGATTTCGCTGCGCATCGCTTCTAAGAAAAACCTGCGATTGAAAAGCCCCGTTAGCGGGTCTCGTGTTGACTGATCCTGTAGCTCGTCACGTAGCTTCACGTTGGCTATAGCTAGACTGATGTGTTCGGCACAATGCGTTGCAAAACGGCGTGGATCATCAAACTGATCACTGCAGGATTGCTGGCTTTCATCCTGATGGAACCGAATATGCAAAAGCCCAACGGTATCACCGTGCGCAACAATAGGGAGACATAGATAATTGAGTGCAGCGTCTTCANAACCAACCTGCTCGACGTGCGAACAGATCATGTTAATCGTGCCAGACCCATACTCATAAGGGCGGCCTCGACGTAGAGACCAGCAGGCATCNNGTCGAATATGATCGATCGTACCGCTGCAATTCCAGTGGCACGATCCGTCAAGTACATCACGTGAGTTACTATAGATATAGAGTTCGCCTGCCGTGTCCGGCAGGAGACGGCTCAGGAAATTGGTAACAACCTGGAACAATTCAGTAAGGCTCTGACATGACTGCAGCCACTCGTCGAGCTCAGCGAGCAAAAGCATTTCGCGTTGGCGGACCTGCTCAAGGTGCAACGACTTCATTGCACGTGCCTCTGANTNNCTTGCCTTCTTGATAGCTTTCGCGAGTTCCNCTTCATTNTTCCGAGATGCTGTCACGTCAGTAAACGTCACAACAAATCCGCCTGAAGACATCGGCCTTGCATTCGTTGAGACGACTCTGCCCGATGGCAATTGACGGTCGAATTGAAAAGGAGCTGAACTTTTAAACTTTCGTTCGGTCTGCTGTGCCGCTTCCGCTGTTATTTCGCCCCGCTTGACAGCCAGTGCTAGGAACTCAGAGCGCGCTGCATCTCGATAAATGTCATCGGAGCGCAGCTCAAGCACTTCGAAAATCCGCTGATTGTGCATAACGCAATGACCACTCGGCGACCAGACAAGTACACCTTGTTCCATCGAGTCTATGATCTCGAGCGTCGGATCTATTGTTCTNCCAGCCTGCCGCTGTTTTGACGACATCTGAGGCTCGATTCGGGGAAGCTCATTTTGGTCTGCAATCACTTCAGCCACGCCAGCAGCATCCGATCGCGGGGCTTTGATACTCTCTAAACTCATCAAAANGCTTTCAGTATTTACAAGCACCGCAGCGGATCAATCGGCCCGATCAGCACCAANACGTTCACGGCTGAACATCAGCCTTAGCCAACAGTAAACCATGAGTATTAGAACAGGATTAACCAATCCGGGTTCAAGCCAACCAGCCATTCAACCGCTCAGCTTCGGACCAATATTGCGCTCCAATCCGCAAGTTGGTCGTCACGGTATCCACGCCCAGAAAAGTTGCTGAAACAACCAACATCCACTAATGAATNGCAGATATCGTGCAGCAAGCGCTGATCTTGGCTGGTTAAATCCCCAAAAAAGCTTGCCCGGGGCATCTGANCGCTGGCACAGACCTCCCGAATTCATGTATTCAATTTCCCAAAGCGATTTGTTGNAGAACAAACACGGATGAAGGACTTCAAGCGTGTCCGGCAGCGACCAAAACGACCGCGANGCGCGTCTTGCCGCAAANTTGCGCGAGAACCTCAAACGCCGCAAAGATTTGAGNCGCGCACGCAGNAAGACAACAAGCGATTCATCTGACAGCAATGGTCAAGACCAACAGTCGCCNAAGGCAACTGATCACAAAACAGAAAAATCGTCATGAGACGCCTAACAAAGGACGCCCCAAATGGATCGTATTAAGATAGTTGGTGGCCAACCNCTGAACGGCAGTATACCGATATCGGGTGCCAAGAACGCGGCATTGCCGTTGATGATCGCAAGCCTCCTGACTTCGGAATCGCTTACTCTACGTAACGTTCCCAACTTGGCAGACGTCAATTTGCTGGCGCGAATTCTGCGCAACCATGGCGTTGATCATTCCGTCGACGGCAAGAGGGTCAACCCCAATCAATACATCGGCGAGACCATGCATTTCACAGCACGGGACATTNTCGACACAACAGCACCGTACGAAATGGTTTCGCGGATGCGGGCAAGTTTCTGGGTACTCGGACCGCTCCTCGCCCGCATGGGTGAAGCGCGTGTATCGATGCCTGGTGGTTGTGCAATTGGAACAAGGCCCGTCGATCTACACCTGCAGGGACTAAAGGCACTTGGCGCAGACATCGACACAGACGGTGGCTATGTCATCGCTCGCGCGAAAGGNGGACTNGCCGGTGGGCATGTCATTTTCCCCAAGGTGTCTGTCGGAGCAACGCACAACGTGCTCATGGCAGCTGCTCTGGGGAAAGGTGAAAGCCTGATCGAGAATGCAGCGCGCGAACCTGAAGTTGGTGATCTGGCTGAATGTCTGATCAAGATGGGCGCAAAGATCGAAGGTATCGGCACCTCAACATTGCGCGTCCAAGGGCGGACAAATCTAGAAGGTGCATCGCATACGGTTCTACCCGATCGGATTGAAACGGGAACCTTCGCCATGGCCGTAGCTGCGACGGGCGGAGACGTTACGTTGACCGGCACGCGAACAGAGTTGCTATCAACGGCACTGGACTCACTCGCGGCAACTGGTGCTCAAGTGACGACAACAGATGATGGCATAAACATCAAGCGCAATGGATCGGGCATTGCACCGATAAGCGTTGAGACACAGCCATTTCCAGGGTTTCCGACTGATCTCCAGGCCCAGATGATGGCACTCATGACCACAGCCGACGGCACAAGCGTGATCCGCGAGACGATATTCGAGAACCGTTTCATGCACGTACAAGAGCTGGTGCGACTTGGCGCAGACATCACTCTGCACGGCGACAGCGCCACGATCAAAGGTGTCAGTCAATTGCAAGGGGCACAGGTTATGGCCACGGATCTTCGCGCATCTGTGTCACTNGCCATCGCCGGCCTTGTCGCGAANGGCGAGACGACGATNAACCGCGTATACCATCTCGATCGCGGCTTTGAACAACTTGAAAAGAAGCTATCAGCTTGCGGTGCCCAGATTGAACGGATAACNGCAGGCTAAACGCGATCGTCTCTGAGGTGAACCAACCCGCACTTGGATCTCGTTCCTGTCGNCAATGATNATCATGGCACAATAAGACAATGTCAGAGCTAAAACTCATAGCACTGGATTCCGAAGACCTGGGCATTATTTCTGCNCACCTGCAGGATGCGACGTTCCGCGTCGCCGACATTACATATCGCCCAACGGAAAACCGGTTTGCTGGTTTGGGAAACAGGTTCAATTGGGCAACAGCGCTGAAGCAACAGCANAAGAGCAGCGNGCCGATGACACGCCACCGCTGCGCATTGCGGATCGAGCGTGTCCAATCTGCACGTACACAAGGTATAGATCTCGGCAATAAGTCAGATGTTCTGTCTCTGCTGGCAATCCAGTTTGAACAGCTGAACGAGGGTGATCCTGCCGGGCACATCAAACTACTGTTTGCGGGTGGTGGCGCGATCCGCCTGCATGTCGAATACATCGAGATGGAGTTGCGCGATCTAGGAGGAGCATGGGCGACAAACTCAATGCCAACACATCCAGAAGACCAAGACGCAAACTAACATCTGCAGCTAAAAAGATCGGCGCAAAGTACGATGGCCCAGCGGCTCACAATTACAGATCCTGACTTCCAGACTAAGTTCTCCGAGTTTCTCGCAAGTAAGCGTGAGGTTTCGGAAGACGTCGACACTGCGACCCGTGCAATCCTCGAAGCTGTCAAGAGTGACGGCGACAAGGCACTGATCGAGCTTAGCCAAAAATTCGATCAAGTGGATCTTACCGAACTCGGCATTTGCGTCTCCGACGATGATATCAAAACAGCATTTGCGGCAGCCGATCCAAAAACAATAGAAGCGCTTGAGTTCGCGCACCAACGCATCACGGACTACCACCAGCGCCAACAACCGACCAACGACAGCTTTACAGATGCCGCTGGTGCTGAGCTTGGGAGCCGGTGGACAGCAGTTGAAGCCGTGGGTCTCTATGTTCCCGGAGGCCTTGCAAGCTATCCGAGCTCTGTTCTGATGAACGCTGTGCCGGCCAAGGTTGCCGGCGTGCCCCGCATTGTGATGGTCGTGCCGTCGCCCCGCGGCGAGCTCAACCCACTCGTTCTTGCCGCTGGCAAGATCGCAGGCGTCGATGAAATTTACCGGGTAGGTGGCGCACAGGCCATTGCAGCACTCGCCTACGGGACAGATACGATCGCCCCTGTGGCTAAGATCGTTGGACCCGGCAATGCCTATGTGGCTGCAGCAAAGAGACAGGTCTTCGGTGTTGTCGGGATTGACTCGATTGCTGGTCCCTCCGAAGTACTCGTGATAGCTGATGCGGATAACAATCCAGAGTGGATTGCGGCTGATCTGTTGGCTCAGGCCGAGCATGATACCGCAGCTCAGTCCATCCTCATGACCGACAGCAAAGACTTTGCTCTAAAAGTCGAACAAGCAGTCGAGCGTCAGTTGATAGAGCTCAATCGCGCGGAGATCGCAATCGCTAGCTGGCGCGACTTCGGGGCTACAATTATTCTTGAAAGCTTTGAGCAAGCTCCATTACTCGCCGACCGCATTGCAGCTGAGCACCTCGAAATCGCTACCGCAAACAGCGAAGAGATATCCAACCAGATCCGCAATGCCGGCGCCATTTTTCTAGGGAAGCATACGCCCGAGGTTATCGGAGATTACGTTGCTGGCTCAAACCATGTCCTGCCAACCGCACGCAGCGCCCGCTTCTCGTCCGGATTAGGCGTGCTCGACTTTATGAAACGCACCTCTATATTAAGGTTGTCAGAAATTGCACTCGCAGCCCTCGCCCCAGCTGCAATGACATTAGCAGAAAATGAGGGACTTGACGCTCACCGCAGATCCGTTGAGATCCGGTTATCTCGCGAGACCAAAGATGAAGCGTCATGACGGAGGATCTGAAATCGCCTGACGGTAACAATAAGCGTCTGATCGACATACAGCTTGATCAAGGCTCAATTTCCAGAAGCGCAAACCCGAATATCGATCATGAGCGCCAGGTCGCAATTTATGACCTACTCGATCAAAACTCATTTATACTAGAAGACCATGATGGCGGGCCTTACAAACTCATATTAGGCACTCTCAACGATCGTCTCGTTTTCAATGTGCACAGCGAAGATGACGAACAGATCGTAGCGCACATGTTCTCTTTCTCCCCACTCAAGCGCATAATCCGTGACTATTTTATTGTGTGCGATAGCTACTATGAGGCTATAAAAACAGCGCCTCCATCCCGCATCCANGCCATCGACATGGGAAG
This sequence comes from Filomicrobium sp., assembly GCA_002689605.1. Classification (GTDB taxonomy): domain Bacteria; phylum Pseudomonadota; class Alphaproteobacteria; order Rhizobiales; family Hyphomicrobiaceae; genus Tectiglobus. The sequence continues at coordinate 1,703 of NZGY01000073.1, read as the reverse complement.
ACGAGGTCTCCATGACGACGGCAGCCGCACTTTGGCAGAACGGTTGAGCGGCAAGATCACAATCGACCATGACACAGCCCGGAGGTTGTTCACATTGATCTGCTCTTTGCATTGGAAGGGCTGATCTAATGGCGGGGCCTGACGGCTTACCTAGTGCAGTGCTGTTTGCCTGCACCATGAATGCTGTTCGCTCTCCAATGGCCGCTGGAATTCTGTGTCATCTTGCAGGTCGCCGTGCCTATGTCGAGTCGGCTGGAGTGCGAGAGGGTGAGCCGGATCCCTTTGTAACAGTGGTGATGGACGAGATCGGCGTAGATTTGTCGGGACACCAACCACACACGTTGGCCGACCTCCACGATACAACTTTTGATCTCATTATTTCTTTGTCACCCGAAGCACATCACCAANCTCTCGAACTTACGCGGACCATGGCCGTTGACGTCGAATACTGGCCGACATTCGATGCCTCGATCATGATCGGCCAGGGCAACCGCGATCAGCTCCTCGACAGTTATCGTAAAGTCAGAGACACTCTGTTTGATCGTATCAAGGAACGCTTTGGACTAAGCGGCGGACCAAGCGTCTGAACTGTCCCTCACCCACGGTTTATCTGCTCTTCACGCACAAGTTCGAAGCGCTCTTGGCCAAGTGAGCTAGGAGCATAACGGCAGTGTCCATTGGGATGCTAATGGAATGCCGACTTGGGTTTTATCTCTTATCGAGATCTGCAGAACCATCCACAGAGCCGGCCAATGCCGCTTGCTGGACAGTGATTGAAAGGCGCTTGGGGGCGATGGTCCGGGCCGCACCAGAAAAAACGGAGCAAAACATAATGCAATTCCCAGAGATCACAGCGACTGCCGCTGCCATCCTCATGATCCTGCAGCTGTTCCTAATGCTAAGTGTCGGAATGTATCGAGCCAAGGCGAAGGTTGGAACAGGGTATGGGAACGATCAAAATCTCGAACGCCTTGGTCGACGTCACGGCAACTTGGCTGAGAATGCCGCCATCTTTCTGATTACACTTGNGCTACTAGAACTACGGATCGGTTCCACGGCAGTTGTGTTTGTTCTCGCCACAACATTCGTCGTGGCAAGAGTCGCCCACGCGATAGGTTTCTCCTCGCTTGCCGGTTCACACTTGAGCCAAGGCAGCAAGTTTTTCCAGCTCATGCGTATGCTTGGAGCTGGATTGACCGCCGTATCCGGCTTCGCAACTGCAGGTTATTTGCTGTTCAGTGTCATCAGCGCATAACCTTTACCAACAGCCTACCTCGATGTGGTTGAATGCTTCGCTTTCATTGGGGCTTGCATGAGCTGGCAACTTTAATAGTTGCCAGCGGTACCATCCTCAGACAATTAAGCGTAAATCATTCCATCGAGATTTTTTGTGAACGACACCCAAAACATGGGGCCTCAGATCCGCCGTGCGTACCTTGAGGACGCCAACACAATAGCCGAGTTTTATGTTCGTGTTTGGCGTGAGACTTATCGAGCTATGGGTGAAACTGGTGTTCGGGCGGTTTGAAAGCTGNCGGTGCATCTGGTTGGTTTGATGTCGCCAAACAAACCAGCAACCTTCGAGAACGCACCACCATGGATAGCACTACCATCATTGAATTTTCCGGTCGAGACGCCGTCGCTGACCCTCTGACGGATCTATTGCGCAAGGGCGCGCGGGAATTGCTTCAGACCGCTGTGGA
>NZGY01000072.1 GCA_002689605.1 Filomicrobium sp. | reverse complement strand
CCCGAGCCTGTCGCCGTCAGCGCTTCAACGAGCGCCTCGCGTTGGACTCGGCTGAGATCGCCCAACCGCTCGACAAGTGCCTGAAAATCCTCAGCCTTCATGGTATCCTCGCTAGTGACGAACCGTCAGTCAGCAAGGTCTCACAACATTTAGGCAGAACAGAGCCGTGTCTAGAGACTGCTCCGAGCAGCTAACACCTTCTATCTCACCCGCAAGAACAGGACGTGGGCCAAAGTGCCTTTGCCGATTCTATATGACCCAACAGATGATGATCGCAACATCCGCTCAATGAGGAATTTGCGTCGCTACATTCAGCAGGCAGATCAGATTGTGCGGAATGTTGCTGCTGGTGAGTTCCCAGGACGATATTGACACCTAAATAGACCACCCAAAAGTCTCCATAGATCTCCTTAGAGCTCGTTTGAATGGCGGGGTATTTGGTGGGGTGAGATAAAGGTGCAATCCAGAAATATGTTTTATAACAATGACTTATTTTACTAATATGGCGGAGTATGAGACCGCTGTACTTGAGCGCGCTCGCATACGGCAGATACCTGCTGATCATCCGTTTCAGGTACACAGTAAACGAGGCGCGCTTTGGCCCGTACTCGGTTTTTTGCATCGTTGCCTTCTGTGAATGCCCAGGTGTAGCCGCTCTGAGCCGCGACCGGTGACAGACGACTGATAGTCAGCCCAGCGGATATTGCTCCAACCAGAGCAAACGTTAATGACTTTCGAAAATAATCGAACGAGCTACGACGCATTTCAATCCCCCAAGGCAGTGCTTTATTCACCTAGGAGTAAAACTGAATGCAAGGCAAACAAGACGCTTTGACTTGCTTACCGACAGCCGATTTTCCGTCCTAATGTGATGTCGCGAGGCCATACATCTCCTCTACGATCCACATTGTCCATTTAGCATACGATGCAGAGCCTGATCGACACCATCTTGTGTGTTGTCGATCAGGCCCATCAGTTCTCAGCGTTGCGCGTTCTAGCGCCCCTTCTCACCATCTTCCTTGAGCCCTCGCATAAGCGGACCGTGGGCCGAGAGGTCGAAACCGGCATCTCCCGTAATCCTCAGGATCTTCTCAGCGTCCATGCCATCGGCTGCTTGGGCGAGCGACCACAACGTGGCCGAACGCGTGGCACCGGCACANTGGGCGAGGATAGGCTTTGGCAGTTCGGCCAGCGCCTTGGCAAACTCTTTCGACGCACCAATAGAAAGCGTACCGCTGGTCATCGGGATGTGACGGTATTCCATACCGTTCTTCTTTGCCTCTTCGGCTTCCTGCTCCGGCGTAATGTTGAGGTTCTTATCGGTGTGNGNGCGGTTATTGATGATCGATGCAAATCCGGCGGCCTTGGCAGCTGCAAAGTCGGCCTCTTCCATCGCTGAGCCGACCGTGATGTCGTCCGTGAGTTTCATCTGTTTCATGGTGTTTCCCCCGATTAAAGAAATCAGAATTCANAGCCCCGCACGGTACTTGGCATCGGCGGGTGCCAACTGATACGCTTATCTCACGCTTTCGGCGCGGTTTGAAGCGCCACTGTGCAGGAGNATGATGCTATGTCGCTACCGGCCGAGGCGCGCGATGCCCTGTTCAAGGGATTTGGACGCGCCTTTTTCAAGCGCGATGTCGAGGCGCTTTATGAAACAGTGACCAGTGANTTTCAGTGGNTGACTTTGGATGATGCCGGCAACAAGCGCCTGATTACCGGCCGCGAGGCCGTTNATGCGCAACTCCAAAAGCGCAGCGACGATCTTGAGAACATTCGCTTTGAAGATGTCGTCTATCATCACGCACCGGATGCCACCTTCATGACGTTTCGGATCACCGCGACCAACAAGTCTACNGGCGCACCACACGAAGACATTGGCGTTGAACGCTACACCTTCAGAGACGGGCGTATCGCCGTAAAAGACGTTTACAAGAAGCCAAACCTATGACNCAACCTATGCAGCTCGACCACATTGTCATCAATGTGCATCGCGGATTGGACGGCGCCGAGAAGGCATTCGCTGATCTTGGGTTTNACATGACNCCNCGCGGCTATCACACGCTTGGTTCAATGAACGCGCTGGCCATGTTCGGCACGGATTATCTTGAACTGCTCGGATTTCCGGACGGGGCCGAGATCAGCCGGCCTGAGCTTGCTGCCGCTCCGTTGGGNCTCAACGGCNTNGTGTTCAAGACGACGGATGTCGANGAGACATTTGCGCATCTGCAGGCCGTGGNCGCGGCCGGTGATCCACCAAAGTCGTTNTCGCGGCCGGTCACGCTCGANAACGGCGAAACGCACGATGCGAAGTTCAAGACGGTCGCTGTCAATCCTGATGTCTTCTCGGCCGGGCGCTTGTACTTTTGTGAGCATCTGACGCCGGAGCTGGTCTGGCGGCCGGAGTATCAGAGCCACGNAAACAAGGCGNGCCGGNTTGAGGATCTGACTGTGGTGGCTGAGGACGCTGNCGGTATGGCTGAACTAATGGCAAANATCATTNACTCANAAGCCAAAGCCGGNGACAACGCCTTGACCNTTGCCGCAGCTGACAACTTCACNCTGCNTGTTCTNANACCGGCGCAATATCAAGCCCGGTTCGGNGCAGCGGCGCGCANTATGGGNGGGCGCTCGTCCATGTTTGGTGCGGTCACAGTGAGAGGCCAANTTTCCGACACCCTCGCAGGTGGCNGTGATGACCGCTTTGCNGTGATGAGCATCGGATNGGGTCACTCCGTTGTCGTCAATGACTACGACGTCATCATGTCCTTTACACCGTAACTGACGATCGTTTTATCGGAATAGGTAAATCGGGCTCGACCAAGCGCGATGCCCGTCTTCCTGTGTCACGCGAACGAACAGTCGGGTATCACCGGTCTCTGCCACGGGGACCGTCATGCGATGCACTTGCCGGGTTTCCGTGAGCTGATCAGGCAGGCGGTAGACTCGGATCAAGCGCGCCAGNCCGCCNCCATCAAAGACGAGATCNTCAAGGCCGATATCTGCGAGNGCNATATCGGCNTCNACGTGTCNGGTCTTGATTGAAATGGCACCGGCGGTTGCGTCCTGCATTCTCAGATCGAGGCCNCCGAGATTGCCNGTGGTCACCGCTTTCCAGGCCACNCCGTTGGCGCCGGCTTGCTGAATNCCGCGATCTAGATTCCAATTGCATAGGATCTCGCTCGCCTCAATGGCATTGCCTTCNACNGTNAGNTCGCCATCCCAAACNGTGGTGCGGGACCGGCCGCGATACTCGGCGCCCTCGTAAATGACACGGACNCGGGAANCGAGATCAGCTTCGTTGANTGGCCGNACGGTCTCNATCAGTTTCCTGCCATCAAANATATCGATGCGCTCNATCGGAACAGTGCCNATCGCTTCGACCTCTAATTCCACCTCCCTATCGGACACCCGTACGATGTCACCCATCATGGCGGTTCGAGATGTGTCGGACTGGGTTGGGCNGAGCTCCGGATTACGATGGAAGACCTCGGCGTCGGTCGTTGTCTTCGCGGTNACATCCAGATAANTGCGTGCGCCCGTTGTCGCGTAATGGTGCCGGCGGCGCATGGCATGGAAGATGGCATCGCGATCGAGTTTGTCGGCGATGTAACAGGTCAGCCCACCGGTCGCGCCAAAGAAGCTGGCACCTGGAAAGTCAGCCCCCGGACGCCCTTTGTGACCATCGGAGTTGCCGACAATGCCGACGCGGTAGCCCATATCAAAAGCATCTTGCACAACCCATTCGAACGTGCCCCAGGCGGAGTGCACTTCGACGGCGCTTTCCATACCTTCGTCGTGGGCGAATGTAATGTCGGCGTAGCGCCCGCCGATGTGGGCCATCACAACACAGTCTTTGCCTTCGAGCTTTTCAAACAATTCGTGCGCGGTGTGTGCGTCACTTTCCTCGTCGACCATGTCGGTGGCATCAGCGATCTGCGCGTGACTGGAGCGATGGATGGTTTCACCTTCCTGGCGATAGAACACGTTGCGGTCGCCACCAACCGCCGTATTGGCGGACCATTCGTATCCCGGAAAGCAAACGAACTCGCCTGGTTTGTCAAACGCGGCCGTTAGCCGATTGAGATCCTTCCAAAACGCGCCTGTTATCTGGAAGTCATTGCCCTGGTGGCTCATGACATCGAGGAAGGCCTTGTCGCGGCCGAAATAGAAGTAATCTTCGGCGTTGTTGGTGCCGAGCGTTTCATTCGACTGGCCGTGAATATCAGCCCAGAAGTGGACTTTCTCGGCGGCCNACGGCACCGTGCGCAGCGGATTGCTTGTGACGAGNTCTTNGCCATNNTCATCGCAGACCGTGACGACGACATCACCTTCTTCGTCCAGCGACAAGCCATCAATCTCGGTTGCAAAGGACGTCCCCTGCATGCGTGAGAAGCGCGGCAACCCCTTGATCGGCCGGCTTGAGGAGAGACGCAGCATGTCCTCCATCCTGTCGGATGGATTGCCCCACTTATCATTGGCCTTGATGAAGAGCTTGAAGGGCTCACCGACACGACGCACCGTCGGCATGATGGCGTGCCAGTTCACGCCCGGCCCCGGCACGATTGAGATTTTGGGGCTTTCGAGGATCGGCACNTAGTCATAGGTGGCGATGGCATCNACCAAGACACGGAACTCGAATTCTTTNTCACAGTAGGTCTGCATGCGGATGCCCGGAGAACCCTGNCGTTGATCNCCAAACCGCACCNTGATNGTATCACCCGGCTNTAGGAACAGGTTCTGGACACCGATGTAAAGCGACCGGCTCCAGGGTCGAATGTTGCGCTTGAACTCCCATTTGCATTCCAGCGTCGCANCGTTCGAGGCTTCGACAGTGGTATAGCCCGGCGCGGTTGGATCATCGAACTGGACGGGGCCGAANTCGGTCGCAAACCGNAACCCNATCTTGATTGAGCCAGTATCGTCGATGCCAAAGCGGCCCGCCGTGTAAGTCAGAGTGAAGCTCTGATAGGAACCCGCCTCGAATGCGCCCGACGGCTCCAGCGTCGCCGATCCCATCAGTTCGGGGCGGTAATCAGAGTAGGGCATCGGCGGCAACCTTTGATCTTGCTGTTATCAGGAGAGCATGTGGCGATGTGTCAGGCCTTGTAATCTTCTCCCGCCATCGGNGACGATTCAAGGAACGGCTTGTCGCTGGTGATAGTTCGGATCGGCGCACCAGCGAGATAGGCCTTCAGGTTTTCCAGCGACTGGCGATAGAAGATCTCGTAGTTCTCGAGTGTGACAAACCCGATGTGCGGTGTCGCAATGACATTAGGCATCGTGCGATAGACGCTGTCGCGTTCGAGTGGTTCTGTTTCAAACACATCGATGCCGGCACCTGCGATCCGATTGTTCCTGAGCGCGTCGAGCAGGGCAGCCTCATCGACAAGTGCGGGACGCGCTGTGTTGATCAGAAACGCCGTCGGCTTCATCAGCCCGATCTCGCTGGCCCCGACAACGCCACTGGTGGCGTTGGTATCCGGCATATGGATGGTGATAGCGTCGGCGCGCCGGAAGAGATNTTCCTTCGAAACGCATTCCGCGTCATGTGGCGCGGCACGTTCTGGTGTCAGGTNTGGACTCCAGGCGATNACTTTCATACCGAACGTGTGCGCCACTCGCGCTACCGGCTGGCCCATCTTTCCAAGCCCGACAACACCCAGAGTTTTGCCTTCAAGNCCGCGACCAAGGCCCCACTGCCANGCCCCGGCTTGCAGGCTTTCGCTTTCCTGCCGATAACCGCGGAACAATGCCAGCAACATCATCCAAACGATCTCGACGGTCGTGGTGTGATGGACGTCGGTGGCACAGACCGTAATGCCGCGCTCATCAGCAGCTGCNAGATCGAGCGAACGGGCATTGCGCATGCCGGTGGCCAGGATGAGCTTGAGATTGGGCAGGGCCTCTATGACCGATCGCGTGAATTCCGTGCGCTCACGGATCCGCATCACGCCATCAAATCCTTCAAGGCGTGCGATTAACTCGGCTTCGTCATAAACGTGGTCACGGAACGGCACGATGGTCACATCCGGAACCGTGCTCCAGTCGACTAATTCATGGGTCACACCTTGATAATCATCGAGCACTGCAATTTTCATAACTGTTCTCCGAAACGTTCAACGACCGTGATCATTGTCATCGGCTTGAAGCANCGAACTTGGCGAATGTCAAAGCGACCGAGGCCAGGACCAGCATGAGCGCGATCAACTTCGCGGGTGTTGCGNCATCACCGAGTAAAACTACCGAAGATGCGACACCGACGACAGGTATTAGCAGGCTCCCGATCGCCGCAACCGAAGCCGGCAACCGGCCGACGAGACTNACCCATACCGCATGGCAGACGACCATCGGGAACACAATGTGGTAGACAANAACCCACAGGATCGGCCACGACAGAGCCGGCTGCGCCAATGGCGTCTCCGCAACAANCGCTCCCAAGGCCGTCGGTGGCACCGAGACACCAACCATCCAGGTTGCCCGCGCTATTGGCCCGATGCTCCATTCCCGCGCCTTCAGAACAACTGTGCCAGCCGCCCACGAGAGCGCGGCGCCGAGCATGAACAGAGGCNCGCCAGGNCTGTNGACGAATTTTGCCAGGTCGCCGTAGACCAGTACGGCAAGGCCTNTCATACCGACAAGCAAGGCAAGCGCACGNTCCTTCGAGAATGCCTCACTGAGAAAGATCACGGAAAACAGCGCAGCCCACATCGGCATTGTGAACGCGACGATGACAGCTGAGGATGTCTCGGTGAGGAGCTGGCCGAAAGCCGTCAGCATATTGAAACCTAGGATTGAGAGCAGGCCGGCGACGATGAGTTGCATCAACTCCTCGCGTCGCGGGCGGAGTGACTGCTCCATCGCAATGGCTAGTGCAGCCAAGCCGATCGTGCCAAACCCGAGACCCAGGCTGCGCAAGGTCCAGGGCGGCAGCTCCTTCAACAGAACTTTGACCGATGGCCAGTTGAGCCCCCAAAACACACCAAGCGCGATCACCAGGACGAATTCAATCGTAAGGATGCGGTTCACGCTTGCAGCACTCGCCAATGAAGGTACATCAATACACACATGTTTCAGGTCACGCGGGATCGGTCAACCTAAACGGGGCGATCGACTGTAGCGCAACTATACCAACACACTTAATCCGGAGATCAAGGCGTATGACCTCTTCCATTCCTTTAGTCGGTTATTGCGATCGCCTGTCCGGCCGCCCCGGTGATGTCATCGAATTCAAGGTTTCATCGACCAGTCAATCGAACTTCGACGCCAAGCTTGTTCGTGTCATCTCCGCTGACCCCAATCCGGATGGCGCGGGCATCGTCGAAGAAGACGTAGCAGCGGGCTTCGCGGGCAGCTATCCCTCGCGCGAACAGCCCTTCTATCCTGGAAGCTGNATTACCTTNGACAAGACGCTCCCCATTCCGAGNGGAGGCGATGTTCGTTTGGAGGCAACGATCTGGCCGACCATGCCGGGCACCGGTGAGCANGNCATTCTCTGNCTCGGCCAATTGAGGCTTCTGCTCAATNCNAATGGCTGCGTCAGCGCGCAGCTGGGCGATGATCTGGTCGCGACNACGACGGCACTCAAGGTTCNGAAATGGTATCGCGTGTGGACGGCACTCAATCGCGGAACCGGCACAATGGCCGTCGGGTTCACGGCACAGGACGCGCATGGTCAATCCGAAACGCAACAGATCACGCTGAATACTCCGCAACTCGCCGATGACGCGCAGCCGGTGATAGCGGCTGAGATGCGAGACGGCCGTGCTTGCCAGCATTTCAACGGGAAGATTGAGGCGCCAACGATCTTCGCTTCGGCAGAAGCCAACGATGATTCCATGCTGGCCCGCTGGGACTTTTCGCAAGGCATCTCGACCACTCGTATCACCGATACAGGCACGCATGGCGTCCATGGCCGGATCGTCAACTTACCAGCTCGCGGTATGACCGGGGTGAGCTGGGATGGCAGCGAAATGTGCTGGCAGCATGCACCGGAGCAGTACGGTGCAATCCATTTCCACGAAAATGATATCTACGACTTCGGCTGGGAAACTGATTTCTCATNCACAATCCCGGATGACCTTCCGTCGGGCATCTACGCTGCCAAGATTTCATGTGACGGCGCGGAGGACGCCATTCCGTTCTTCGTGTTGCCACCGAAGTCCAAACGCACCGCCGACCTCTGCGTGCTGGTGTCGACCTTCACGTATGTCATCTACGGCAANCACGCCCGCCCCGACTATACGCCGGCCTGGGACGACNAATTCGCCAAGTGGAACTGTTATCCGCACAATCCAGCAGCNCACAAAGAGTACGGTCTTTCAACGTACAACTACCACAAGGANGGATCGGGNATCTGCCATGCCTCGCACAAGCGCCCCTTGTTCAACATGAAGCCTGGATATCGGACATTTCCCTACGGTCCCGGTTCAGGGCTGCGGCACTTCCAGGCGGANAGTCATTTGATTTCCTGGTTNCACAANCAGGAGATCGCTTACGACATCGTCACTGATCAGGAACTGCATGATGAAGGAGTCGCCGCCATTCANNNCTATAAGTGTGTGACCACGGGCAGTCATCCAGAGTATCACACNCGCGAGACACTCGATGCGCTGCAGAACTATCGCGACACCGGTGGCAAGCTCGCCTACCTCGGTGGCAACGGCTTCTATTGGAAAGTGGCACTACACGGCGAAGAGCACGGCGCCATCGAAATCCGCCGAGCTGAAACAGGCATTCGNGCCTGGGCGGCAGAGCCAGGCGAATACTACAATGCGTTCGATGGCACCTACGGCGGGATCTGGCGGCGCAACGGGCGCCCACCGCAGGCATTGGCAGGTGTCGGNTTTTCGGCGCAAGGGCAATTCGAAGGTTCCTACTATCGCCTCAAGATAGATGCCAACGACCCCGACATTGGCTGGATCGTGGCCGGCATCGAAGATGATATTCTCGGAGACTTCGGCCTCAGTGGCGGAGGTGCTGCTGGTTTCGAACTCGACCGCGTTGACACGCGTCTTGGCACGCCGGAGAACGTCCGGATCATTGCCAGTTCCGAAAAGCACTCGGACACGTTTGTACTGGTCCCGGAAGAGCATCTGACACACATCACCAACTGGCCCGGGGAACCAGTTGAAAATCTGCTCCGCGCCGACATGATCTATTATGATGTGCCGGGAGNTGGTGCCGTTTTCTCGACCGGATCGATTACGTTTTGCGGCAGCCTGCCGTGGAACAATTTCGAAAACAACATCTCGAAGCTGATGCGGAACGTGTTCGACAAGTTCACGTCGTAGCACCTAAGAACGCTTGCTTTTGCGCGCATGGTGCGCACCATAAAGAGATGCCATGAAAATGATGCCGGCTCCTGCCCACGTCCAAAAGTCAATTAACTCGCCAAACAGCAAAAAACCGTAGAGAACAGCGAAAGGCAGACGGGAAAAGTCCATCCCCATAACGAGCGAGGCATCTCCACTGGCGAATGCGCGCGACATACACACATGCCCGAACGTGCCGAGAAGCCCCATTGCCATTGTGCAANGCCACACATCGGATGACGGCCATGTCCATACGAACAGCGCGGGGATAAGTGCCAGTGGTGTCTGCATCAAGGTCGTCAAGAAGACGACGCGATCTGGGTCGTCGAGATTGGTCAACCGCTTGATGAAGAGTGTTGATCCAGCTGCGGCCAAAGCTGATGCCAATGCCAGCCAAGGCCCTATACCGAGTTCAACGACACCCGGCCTTAGAATGACCAGTGCACCGACCAGGCCCAATAATGTTGCAGCCCAGCGATGGACGTTGACCACCTCTCTCAGAAAGAATGCAGCGCCCATCGTTGCCAATATTGGCGTCAGAAATGAAATGGCCGTCATTTCCCCGACAGTGATGTAAGCCAAGGCAGCGAACCAGGTTGACATCGCNACCATACTGATCATGACCCGAACGATATATACGTTGAGCTGCTTGGTGCGCATCAGATCCGGACCGCGAACGAGCAATANCGGCATCATCGTCATAAGGCCGAAGAATACCCGCAGAAATACGATCTGAGATGATGGCAATCCAGATAAGGCTGCGTAGCGCCCGAAGGCTGCTACACCCGCGAGAAGTGCGCAGGACAGTAGCATCCACAAAAGGGCTGCCGCAGGGTTCTGCCGCCGTGTCATCGAACGATCATGGGCTGGAAAGTGTTTTGGGACGCGCTCATTGCAACACACCAAGCACGGNTTTGATCCCAGAGCTATGCGCCCAAAGGCCTATCGCATCTGCGATTTTGACATGGCTATGATCCTGNTCCGCACGCTCACCCGAAAAGTCGTGATAAGGCTGACCCGTTATTTCTCGCTCCAGAGTACCGCTATGCAGATTGAAACCCTTCTCCCCCTTGGAAAAGTTGATCCCGGTTAGCGGACGCCGCCAACTCCACTTGACCTCAACTCAGTCTACGATGATGCGAAATTGCTGGAAGAGCTCGGCTACGATGCGCTCGTCGTCGCGGAAACGAAGGATGATCCCTTCGCCATCATGGCACTCGCAGCTCAAGNCACAACGACATTGAAACTCGGCACGGCCGTCAGCATCGCGTTTCCGCGCAGCCCGACCGTAATGGCGATGTGCGCCTGGACCATTCAGAAGCTCTCGAAGGGGCGCTTCACCCTCGGTCTCGGCCCGCAGGTTCGTGGCCACATCCAACGCCGNNTCGGCATGCAGTGGTCACCTCCCGGACCATGGATGCGGGAATACGTTCAGGCCGTGCGCGCGGTCTGGGATTGCTGGCAAAACGAAACTGAACTCGATGTCCAAGGTGATCATTACAATATCAACTTGATGGTGCCACTGTTCAATCCTGGCCCGATCGACCACCCTNACATTCCCATCCATCTCGCTGCGGTCAACAAGGTCATGTGTCGTGTTGCCGGTGAGGTCGCCGACGGCATCCGACCGCATCCAGTCTGCACGCCTTCGTACATCGCTGAGGTCATGCTGCCTGAAGCGCAGGGCGGTGCCCGCAAGGCTGGTCGCACTCTGGATCAATTCCAAGTCGCCATGNAACCGCTGACCGCGNCCGCTCNAACGCAAGAGGAGCTGGTCCCCAAGGTTCGCGATGCGCGGGCGCGCATCGCATTTTATGCATCGACGCCCAGTTATCGAGCAGCGTTTGATCATCTCGGCCTCGGTGCTCTGGCAGACGAGTGCAAGATCCTGTCACGGGCGCAGCGTTGGGAAGAGCTAGCAGACAAGATTTCGGATGAGATCTTGGATCAGTTTGCGGTCATCGGCACCTATGATGAGATCGGCGACCGGCTATGTGAACTCTTTGGTGACGTCGTCACGAACATCGAGTTTTCCATAGCGGCACGGACTGACGCCGAGAAACGAAGATTGGCCGAGTTGGCGGCACAGGTCAAAGCGCATGACGGCCAAAAGGCACGCGNATTGATCAATGGAGGCATTGCGTGAAGATGCATTTAAGCATCGCGTATTATCATTAGGGAGCTAAACACCGGCGGCGATTCTGCGCCGGACTTCAGGCAGTACTTCGCGACCCAACAGATCAATGCTTTCGAGAATGTGTTTCTGGTCCATACCCGGCCAACTCACCCGCATTGTCAGGTGGCGCACCCCAATGCGGTATTGTCCAAGCAAGGCTTCAACAACCTGTGTCGGCGATCCAACTGCAAATCGGTTCTTCGCCAGTTTCTGGAGCTGTACTTCCTGTGACTCTTCTGAATCTGCCTCAACTCCCGGCATCCCCCACTGTGCATAAGACGCGTACTTTGCCAGCAGATAAGGCGCAGCCCGCTTGAGTGCCGTCTCTTCATCGGGTGCGCAAACGACTTCGAACAGGCGGACAATCTGGTCCGTCTCGGGTTGACCGGCCGCGGCGCGCGCAGCTTTGTAACCTTCGATCTCAACAGCTAGCTTGTCTGTCGAAACACTAGGCACAATGCACCAACCATCTGCAATTTCTGCTGCACGCTTAATGCTTGCGTCTACCTGCGCACCAATCAAGATTGGCGGAGATAGCTTGTTCAAAGGCTGAGGACGGATGGTGACATCATCGAGCTGCCAGTATCGCCCCACATGTGTGACATTATCCTCTGTCCATAACCTGCGAATGACTTCGATACCTTCAACCATGCGGCTGACACGCTGCTTGATCGGCACCTTGAACATATCAAATTCTGCCTGACGGTAACCAAGCCCAACNCCAAGCAGGAACTTACCACCACTNAGCACGTCGAGAAATGCTCCAAGCTCNGCGATTTCNAGCGGATTGTGCAGTGGCAGCAGCACAATGTTTGTGCCGAGATACATGCCATCAGCCTCAGCGGATAAACGCTGCAGCATGCCAAGCAAAGGAAAGTAGTGGTANGGCGGCACNGCATGGTGTTCNCCGCCCCAGAGTGAATCGAAACCGTGCTGCCGCATCAGGCGNACCTGCTCGATCATTTCGTCGANCTTACGAGCCGGATCGGCGTCGCCTGGGTGCTGTGAATTGATATAAATGCCNAGTTTCATCCAATCGCCTTTCTATGCAGCATGAGCGTGCGACCAACGCGCTGAAATCTCGGCGCAGGTGCAGCATCTTGNTGAACCAGTGATCTGACTTATTTCAGCAAACCAAAGGCATAACTTCATCGGAGAAGCGTTGCATCACGTGCTGCATGTCTGCCGTCGTCGCTCCACCGAACGTGAGGTTTATGTGCGAAACTCCGACTTCTCTGAGTGCTGCAACGTCAGCGGCCATGTCGGCCGGTGAGCCAGAGAACATCCGCCGCGCGGAGTCAAAACCAGGCTCAGGTTTGAACGTCACCGGATGGAACCAAAGATATGCAAGACCAATACTGCCCGGGTCNCGACCTGCTTNCTCGGCAAACTCATGTAACTTGCCGACGCGCCCTTTGAGACGATCAGGCGTATCCAGACGCCATTTCGGATTACCTGCACCAGGGTACCAAACATCTCCGTATTTGACTGTTCGNCGCAAGGCTGGTGCGCTTTCTCCACCAACCCAGATCGGCAATGGACNCTGGATCGGCTTTGGCAGGAATGTGATGTTGGAGAAGTTGACGTATTCACCCGTATAACTGGGAGCATCACTTGTCCAAAGCTCTCGCATCGCTTCTATGAANTCGTCCGTGACCTTGCCACGAGCGTCAAAAGGCTTGGTCTCNAGAGCTTCGAATTCTTCTCGCAACCATCCGGCACCAACGCCAAANCGCATGCGGCCATTGGAAAGATTGTCCATGGTTGCCAGCATTTTCGCGGTCAGCAAGGCTGGTCTGTGGGGAACCACTGCAACAGACGAAAGCAGCTTTATGCGCTCGGTACAGCCAATCAGAAAGGTAATGGCTGTCAGCATCTCGAATGAAAAACCGGAATCGCCGCCACTCCAGACAGCATCTTCGCTGTAGGGATAGTCCGAGTCATTTGAGCTTGGAACAACGACATGGTCTGAGATACTCAGGAAATCATATCCGAAATTTTCCGCTGATTGCGCGATTGTCTTGTAGGCTTTGCGAGTCACCATCAGCCCGCGAGGGGCAGTGTTAACACCAAATCTCATTGTTCCTCCTCACGCACTTTGAGATGTGCGGGCTATTATGATTGTTCGCGGGCGAATTCCCGTGCCGGCGTGTTGATGGGATCTAGTATGGGAGCCGCATCAAAGGATGCAGCTACGCGCGAGTTGGTTGGCTTACCGTAAGTCGTCGTGCGCTGAAGCGGCATACGTCCGATGCCCTTGATCACGCGCTCCATTTCTTCCGGAGCGAATTCTTGACCGTGCGTTGCACCCGCAGACCGCGTAATGGTCTCGTTCATAAGGGTGCCACCCAGATCGTTGGCACCAGCCTGGAGGCAGGCAGCCGCTCCGTCACGTCCCATTTTCACCCATGAGGTTTGGATGTTGGTGATGAGCGGGTTTAATACCAACCTTGGCACTGCATGCATCAGCAGTGCTTCACGGTAAGTTGGACCAGGGCGCGCGTTGTTCTTGAGNAAAATGGGTGTTTCCAATGGCACGAATGGCAGCGGGACGAATTCNGTGAAGCCGCCAGTGCGNGCCTGCAATTCGCGGATACGCAGCAAATGGCGGGCCCAATGCTTCGGCCGATCAACATGACCGAACATCATTGTGGTTGTAGAACCGAGCNCAATACCGTGCGCGGTTTCCATAACCTTCAGCCACTGCTCTGTATCGATCTTGTCAGGGCAGATGGTCGCGCGAACTTCATCATCGAGTATCTCTGCGGCTGTGCCGGGCAATGACTTTAGTCCGGCCTCTTGTAGCTGCGTGAGGAAGTCTTCCAGAGACACATTGTTGGTCTCGGCACCCTGCCAAACNTCAAGCGGTGAGAATGCATGGATGTGCATCTCAGGAATGGCGGACTTGATCCGACGACAAATCTCCAAATAGGTGTCACCAGTATATTTGGGATGGATTCCTCCCTGAAGGCAAACCTCGGTCGCGCCGCGTTCCCAGGNCTCGACCGCCCGACGCTCGATCTCATCAAGGTCTAGAACATAAGGCTTGCCACGCAAATTCTCGCTGAGTTTACCTTTCGAGAACGCGCAGAACTGGCAACGGAAATAGCAAACGTTTGTATAATTGATATTGCGGTTGACGACGTAAGTAATCGTATCACCGCTCACCTCTTTGCGCAACTGATCTGCAGCTGCAATCACGTCATCGAATGCGCCGCCTTCGACGGAGAAGAGGTTCGTAATCTCTTGCTCGTTGAGTGCTTGGCCCGCATAGGCGCGATCAATCAATTTCGAGACAGTCGTCGCGGGACGCGAAGATCCAACGTTGGATTGAGCCGCCCGCCTTACATTTAGTTCAAACGGAACACTATCCGTTGTACCCGCCATCCAGTCATCGCGACGCGCAAGCCCGCGCGCATCAATGATATTGTGAATTGGCTGGCGCAAGTCTTTTGCAACCCAGCGCTTCGTATCAAGCGCATAGTCAGGATAGATCGCCAGTCGTTCAACCAGTTGTTTTCCAGCCGCCCGCGTTTTGTTAGCGAGATCTGTCAGGTGTGGCCACGGTGCTTCCGGATTGACATGATCGGGTGTCACCGGTGAGACGCCACCCCAATCATTGATGCCAGCGGCAACCAATCCATCCAGCCCGCCCGACTGCAAATTTGGTGGCGCCTGGATGTTCATCTCAGCACCGAATAAGATCCTGGCAATCGCGACTGTCCAAAGATGGTCCTCTAGAGATGGCTCGGGGGATCCCGCCATCTTGGTGTCCAGCTTGGCACGGAAATTTTGAATTATGATTTCCTGGATATGGCCATACTGCTCATGAAGCTCGCGTAGGGCCAACAGTGCTTCGATTCGCTCTCGCCGCGTTTCACCAATGCCGATCAGGATGCCGGATGTAAAAGGAATTGCGAGTTCGCCCGCGGCTTTGATCGTTGCCAGTCGCACTGCCGGCGCCTTATCAGGCGAGCCAAAGTGGGGGCCTCCACGCNCGGCCAATCTATCTGACGCCGTCTCCAGCATAATGCCTTGCGAGACGGACACCTCGCGCTGAGCTGAGAGTTCACTCGAACTCATAACGCCAGGGTTGACGTGCGGCAGCAGACCAGTCTCATCGAAAACAAGCTTTGCCATCTTGGCCAAGTAGTCGAGCGTGGTTTCTGCGCCGATTTCCTCGAGTTCTTCGCGCGCGACCCGGTAACGANGTTCGGGCTTGTCTCCCAGAGTAAAAAGCGCTTCGTGACAGCCCGCGGCTCGGCCTTGCCGTGCAATCTCAAGAACTTCATCTGCTGTCAGGTATGCCCTTNGGCCTTTGCGTGGCGGGTGCGCAAACGTGCAGTAATGGCATACATCACGGCAAAGCTTCGTGAGAGGAATGAAAACCTTGCGCGAGTAACCAACGAGATCGCCATGGCCGCGATCTCGCAATTCGCCGGCAATCTCAGATAGCAGCGCCAGATCACTTTCTTCTGCCAGCACCAGGGCTTCGGCGTCCGTGGGACATNTTCCTTCGAAGGCGCGCGCCAGGATCTTTGAAGTCTCAGTCGTGCTCATGCGGTGTTCTCTTTAGACAATCCGGTCTTATGTTGGTCCGCGAGGGCGATNTTTTCCACGAGGTATCGGTAGGTGCGAGTTTGTTTGATCTCAGGCAAAGACATAACACGATCGATATCATCTGGTGAATCGATGTCTTGGGCTATGCCAGGGCACGATACGACCGTCGGTTCGATCCCGTGTTCGCGCGCCGCTGCAAGATGTGGATAGTAGCTGTCATCTCCAAACCTTAGCGGAACTGCCGAAGCAGGGGAACATGCTATTGCATTTGAGCCCATCTCGTCGTGAGAAGGCGCAATTGTGAAGGCTGGCTTCGGGCTGGCAAAGTGAACCTCAAGCAATTNCCGAACTTCATCAGTNTTTATTAAAGGGACGTCGCCAGGGACGGTGAGAAAGCCGCTTGCGCCTCTCTCCTGCAGCACCTTTGCAGCAGTCGTGACAGCGCCAGTGTGGCCGTCATGAGCGCCATCATCCATCGTCGCTGCGCCGTACTTGCCAGCCAAGTCGATGGCAGTTGGATCTACTGTCACCAGAACGATACGGCTTAATTCATTTGTTGGCGCCAAAGCTTCGAGGACGTCTTCAAGCATGGTCAACGCCAAANCTTGACGCTGTGTTGCATTCAGGCGCTCCGACGTGCGTTGCTTCGAATAGCGTGTGTCCTTGACCGGCACGATCGTCCAAAAGTTGTCCATCAACCGAGAGCCCTTGCTTCTGGGACCTGTCTGCTGCGGATGCGATCGGCAACATCGAGGACAGCTCGCGCTAGGGCTGCACGATCCNCTAGTGTTTTCATTACCGTCTGAGNTGAATGGATTTCGCATGCCAGACCTGTCGCCTGACAATTCTCAAAATCATCTTGTTCTACCATGTAGGCGTCTAGGATGTCGTCATATCGCTTGCCGACTGTTTCAGCCGTTGCATTNAAGCCGAGCTCCGAGAGCATTTTTGCTGTCGGTCCCTTGATTGCCTTTCCGGCTACAATTGGCGACACGGCGATCACAGGCGCTCGGCATCTTGCGATTGCATCTCGCATGCCTGGCACTGCCAAAATTGGTTCAATGCTAATNAACGGATTGGATGGGCAGATCACAACGGCACGCAACTCAGTGTCTGATAGCAANTCGTTTACTTCAGGACTGACTTTTGCTGTNTCCACTCCCACGAATTCTAGTGCCTTGACGACCGGCTTGCATTGTCGACGAACGAAATAATCCTGAAACTGCAAACGACCATGATCACTCTCAACAAACGTACGCACCGGATCATCTGACATTGGAAGGATGCGCGGTCTGACGCCTAGTGCTGCAGCGATGTCCNGCGTGATATTTGTTAGGCGTTCCCCATCGGCGAGACGTCGGGTGCGTTCNACATGAATTGCTAGATCGCGATCCCCGAGATTAAACCAGTCTTCCCCGCCTATGTCTCGCAGCGCCGTCATGAAGCTCCAGGTCTCNTCTCGACGCCCCCAACCAAGNTCAGGATTGTCNAGNCCAGAAAGCGTATACTTCANCGTATCTATGTCTGGTGAAATCGAGAGACCCAGGTGCTCGAAGTCGTCACCCGTATTCGCGANAATCGANAGATTCTCGGGTGGCAGAATACGGCTCAGGCCCAGCGCCAACTTGGCGCCACCAATCCCGCCNGACAAAGCGACGACCCTCGAATTTCCGGCTTGCGTGGTCAACGGAACAGATCCCCTTCCGCAGGTCGGATCATGGCTGCAACGGGAGCGGCTTCTGCCTGCCACTCCAAGCCCTTTGCTACGACGACGGGNTGCCCCTCACTACCTTGTCCCATAAGCAGCGACGCCCCGGCAGCAATCTCATCAGCAAAACCGCTAATTGAGACCAAAAGTTCTCGACCGTCGAGATCTGGCTCNCCGCGAAGATCAATAATCGATGGCAAGCCGGCCGCGCCAATGGCGATTCCCATGGTTCCCTGACGCCAGGGCCGGCCAAAGCTATCGTTGATAATCACGCCAACATCCGTGTCGAAATGTTCGTCAAGCCTGGCTTTTATNGCACNCGCGGATTTATCGGAATCCAACGGTAAANGCAGGGCACATTCTTGCCCCTCAGGACCTCCCGTGTTGGACATGTCAATGCCAGCGTTCGCCATGATGAAACCTAGCCGGTGCTCAGCAATGATAAGGCCGGGTCGCGAACGTACAATGCTCTTCGACTCCTGCAAAATGAGCTCAACAACCCTAGCATCCTTCTCCGTAGATAGAGCGAGCGCTTCTGCTTCTTTGCTAACGCTGACGTCATCCAAGACAATCAACCGGCCCTCGGCCTTCGATACGATCTTTTGCGCGATGATCACGACGTCTTGTTTTTCAAGGCGGGCCGCAGCACGCTTAAGAGCCTCGATGATGAGCGCAGCAACATCATTGCCGCGCTGAACTATCGGCAGGTCCTTAAGCGCAAAGAACTCTAGCCTTGTGGCCGCCATAGCCTACCTACTTTGCTAACGCCCGGGACNTTGGTCAGCTCAACTTTGCACGCAGACGTGGCACGACCTGCTCGGCATACAGATCCATAAACCGCTCCTGATCAGGCCCCGGNGCATGGAAGACGAGATGATTAAAGCCGAGATCATAATAAGTCTTGATCCGCTCAACATGCTCTTCCGGATCGGTCGATACAATCCAACGCGACGCTGCGCGCTCCACTGGCAGTGCATCCGCCAGTTTTTCCATCTCGAGCGGATCTTCAACCGACATCTTTTCATCCGGGGACAAAGCCAGCGCTGCCCAATGCGTCGTATCCTGCATCGCGCGATCCATATCCGTGTCGAATGAGACTTTTACCTCAATCATCTTTTCATAATCAGGAACCTCGCGAGAACTGAGCGATCGACCTTCCGCAACATTGGGAAGCAGCTTCTCGGTATAGAGCTCCATTGCTTTGCCGCTCGTGCAAATGAAACCATCGCCCATGCGGCCCGCATACTTCGCCACCATTGGTCCGGCAGCAGCAACATAAATCGGCACCGGCTTATCGGGCTTATCGTAGATTGTGGCACTTTCGGTGGTGTAGTAATCGCCTTCGAACGAAACCCGATCTTCTGTCCAAAGCTGTCGAATAAGGCGGACGGATTCGCGCATGCGCGCGAAGCGTTCCTTCATCTCGGGCCACTGCATCCCAGTTGCAGGGACTTCATTGAGCGACTCGCCCGTTCCAATTCCGAGAATGACGCGCTCAGGAAAAAGCGCTCCCAACGTGCCAAATGCGTGGGCAACAATGGATGGGTGGTAACGAAATGTTGGCGTCAGCACGCTCGTACCCATAACAATCCGCTCAGTCTTCGCGCCCAATGCGCCGAGAAAACTGAACGAGAACGGCGCGTGCCCGTCAGTGTGCTTCCACGGTTGGAAATGGTCACTCACAAAGACGGAATCGAAACCGCATTCCTCTGCCTTCACCGAATAGGCGAGGAGATCTTTCGGCGAAAACTGTTCTGCCGACGCTTTGTAGCCTAGCTTCAGCACGGCCTATATCCTTTCTTGATTGCGTGTTTGCTCAAGGCGCCGATGTCTGCGCCATGTTGATCACCGTTTTCCGCAATTCTTATCGTTACACAGTACAGATTGATGGGAGGCTGACAAGAAGAGATGCGGGCGCGCATGACCCCCGGCATATGGGCTGCGTCGCTAAAACTAGCTGCGATCATCATATCGGCGATAATCACCGTCTTATCGGCTCAAATCCTTTGGCTAACGCTATCTATGCCTCGCGGCTGAGCTGCGCTAACCTTTGCTGGAAACTTCATTACATCAGCAGACACTGGAGGCATCTTCGATGTTGATCAATCTCGACGGCCGTCGGATCTACTACGACTTGAATGGACCATCTGATGGGCAAGTCATTTGCTTCACGCACTCGCTTGCCTCTGACGGCGGCATGTGGGCAGAGCAGTTGCCACTGTTGCTGAATGCGGGCTATCGGGTTGTTCGACTAGATATGCGCGGACACGGCGGCAGCGATCCGGTTGCTGGTGATTACACCATGGAACAATTAGCTGACGATGTCGCTGCAAGCCTCGTCTTCTTAGGTATCGACAAGGTGCAGTACATCGGCCTTTCTATTGGTGGTATGATCGGGCAAGCGTTTGCCATCAAATATGGTTCAAGACTTATCTCAGCGATGTTCTGCGATACGATGCCTTGCACGCCGGAAGGAGCCGCCGGGGCTTGGGGGCCGCGAATGGAAGCGGTTAAGAATGCAAACTCTGTTGCTCCTCTCGCAGACGGCACAATGGATCGATGGTTCACTCCGGCGTTTAAAGAGCGAAACCCGGATCGATGGAAAGAAATCCACGCAACAATTGCTGGAACGACAGCTGCTGGCTATCTCGGTTGTGCGGGAGCCATCCTGAACTACGACTTCATCCCTCAGCTGCCATCAGTTTCAACACCGACACTCGTCGTTTGTGGCTCAGATGATGAAGGTACACCTCCAGCCGGCAACAAGAAGATTGCTGAGCTCATTCCAGGCGGCCGTTATGAAGAGATCGCAGACGCGCGGCACTTCCCCAATGTCGAGCATCCGGACGTGTTCAACAAGATCATGATGGACTGGGTGAATTCACACCGCTAGTTGCCTTTTGAAAAGTGAGAGGCAGCGATCAGTTACACAAATAAGAGGAGACACAACATGGCATTCTGGGAACTGAGACAATACGAGATCCGGCCAGGTAAAATGGACGAGTGGCTGGAGTTTATGCAGGACGTGATTATTCCTTTTCAAGTGAAGCAGGGCATGGTGATTGCCGGCAGCTTCCGCGGAGAAGAAGACGACTCTGTTTATGTCTGGATTCGCCGCTTCTAAAGCGAAGCGGATCGCGAGCGTCTTTATAAGGCGGTCTACGAGAGCGACTTCTGGAAAAACGACGTCTCGCCGAAGGTCGGCGAACTCATCAATCGCGAAGCCATCAAGGTTCAGCGGATTGTTCCAACACGCGCCTCGATACTGCAATAAGCGTCTAGATAAAGTGTGGTGGGGTAAGACTTTGAACCCCGCCGCCGCCTTCTCGTGTTACTTCTCGCCTTTGCCGCCGACCTCAGGGAAAATCCAAAAAGCGATCACAGAGAATACACCGAGAAACAGGGACAGATACTTCGAGACGCCAAGGCCGTTGAGGTCTAGAAAATAGTACCCGGCTATCGCAACGGCGAGCACAATAATCGAAAACATAATTTTTATGCCTGTTGGCATTTTCGCCTCCCACCCAGCTCTTTCCGTCTAGGGCAAACGTACGCTCAAGCTATCCCTAGTAAACCCGCCAAGCTGCTTGTCGTCCCAACTACAAATATAGTGCCAACTAACAAGATCAGCAGCAAGGCCAATCCCAGTTGATTGTCTTGCAGCATACTGGGAAGATCTTGCACGACAAATGGTGAAAACAGAAACACCATGCCTGCTCCAACAATAATCGACGTCCATCGCAACTCGTATATCGCAAACAGGATCGCGAGCACGGTCAATGCTGCCAAGCCCAGCGCGTTCAGAATGACCAAGGGAATGCCAATGCCCCGTCGAACCTCGGCTGGCGCGACGCTTAACGGAAGACTACCACTTATATAAATCCAGCCGGAGCAGACCACTGTCCAGCATCCTACGAAAATAAGCCAGGCCTGCCAGTTCGGTTCAATTGCACTCACGGGCAGTCCTCTGCTTCTTGGCCTGACGAAGGCCCTTTGATCGATGCGGTGCACATATGATAACTTCGAGATTATTGTTTGCAATCGGTTGGACCAGCACACCACCGATTTGTATCAAGCGGTTGGAGGTGTAAATTGAAAACGTATATGGGCGACCGCACGATTGACGGGATCGCGGTGACGGTTGACGGGCAACCACTCGATGAGCGGCGTGATGTTCAGACGCTTTCGGAAGATGGTTTCGAGTGGGGCTATGAAGGCCCTGCAGCTGCGCAACTCGCACTTGCTCTGTTAGCCGATCATCTCGATGACAATGCGGAGGCAATTCGGTTGCATAAACCATTCATGGAACAGATTGTCGCGAACTTTGCTAACGAATGGCAAATGACAAGCGCTGACATGGCTGAAGCTGTCGACGCGTTGCGATCTTAATGGCGATATTCCGCGTTAGTCACAGCCTAGATGTGCATTTATTCGCATTCTGACGTAGTATTGTTAGGTTTTCTCGGCGGTAGATGACCGCCCCCCGCCAAAGGAGCTTCACCCATGGCAATGTCGACCAATGACATGGATACCAACGGCCTGGAAATCGCTTCCAGTGATATGTCGGATCGCCAGCGTGGCTACCGTGATACCTACCGAACACGCATCACGGGTTGGTACAATGGCTGGCTGCACGTGCTTGTTATTTACACGATCGGGTTCACGGCACTGTACATTTACTTATCGGGAATGCAGGATGTCACTGCTCTCGAATGGATGGCGGTCCCACTCACATTCTTGATGTGTAACTTCTTCGAGTGGTGGTTGCACCGCTACATCATGCATCGCCCTTCGAAGATTCCTTTATTCCGTGCGGTCTACTCGCGCCATACATTGATGCATCACCAATTCTTCACAGAGAAAGAGATGCGGTTCGCTGGTGAGCACGACTTTAGGGTGACATTCTTCCCACCCTACGCGTTGGTTGTTTTCACATTAATGTCGATCCCAGCGGCACTTGTGCTGGCATGGCTATTCTCAGTCAATGTGGGCTGGCTCTTCATTACAACGACGACATCGATGTATCTGATCTACGAGTTCATGCACTTCTGTTGCCACATCGATGAGAATGCCTTTGTCCGACATATGCCGTTCGTCAATACGCTGCGCCGGCACCATACTGCACACCACAACCAGAACATCATGATGGAGCGGAACATGAATCTGACGTTTCCCATCATGGACTGGTTGTTTGGGACGTCAGATCTCAATCGGGGTCTGCTTGGCCATCTGTTCAATGGCTACGATAAAACATACGAGAAGACGGATATGCGACGCACGTCTGCAACGCCTAAGGTTCACAGGCCACAGCCTGCGGAATAACAAAAGTTACCCGCTTACTGCCTTATGGCTTTGCGTAATTTTGACGGCTGTCATCTTCAACAAAGATGGCGGCCGTTTTCTTTTGCTCGCTCGGTGGATAGGTGAGTTAGTTTACCGCGCTAAGCCGAAGGGTTGTGGAATCTCAGTCTAACTTCCGAACTTGATCGCCTGCCGCACTTCATCTCCTGATGACAGCCGATCAAATCCTTCGTTGATTTCGTCCAAGCCAATCGTTGCCGTTCGCGTCTTCTGCACTGGAAGGCGTCCCTGTTTGTAGAGGTTGATGTAGCGTGGCACATCGCGTTCTGGCGTACACGAGCCCATGTAACTGCCACGGATGGCCTTCTCATCTGACACCAATTGATAAGGTGAGAATGCAAACTTGTCCTTTGCTGGCGCCAATCCAGCACTCACCAACGACCCGCCGCGACGGGTCAGGGCGTAAGCTGTTTCCCAAGCAGGTAGCGCACCAGCGACCTCGAAGACAAACTCCAGCCCTCCTTGCGTCAGTTCAAGGATTTCACCAATACTGTCAGGATTGGTTGTATTGAATGTATGCGTTGCCCCAAGCTCCTTGGCGAGCGCCAGCTTGGCGTCACTGATATCGACCGCAATAATCTGTTCTGCCCCGCAGATAACCCCACCCATCACTGCGTTAAGCCCAACACCACCGAGCCCGACAACCGCCATCTTTGCACCGGGATAAACCTTGGCCGTGTTCACAACAGCCCCTACGCCGGTGATTACTGCGCATCCGAAAAGAGAACCATCTTCAAGCGGCACGTCCTTGTCAATCTTCACGACGGAGCCACGGGACACAACGGCATACTCTGCAAAACAAGAGATACCCGCTGCATGGTTGATTGGCTCGCCATTGAGCTTCAACTTGCGGGTCCCACTGAGCAGTAGGCCCTGAGCCTTAGCCGGTGCCGAGGCCGCGCAGATGTTCGGCTTGCCGCCGACACAATCCGGGCAACTCCCGCAGCTCATGACAAATACCATAACGACGTGATCGCCCGGCGTGAGATCTTCAACCCCGGCGCCGACTTCACGCACAATACCGGCAGCCTCGTGCCCAGGCACCGTTGGTAGGGGTCTGGGACGGGCGCCAGCAATGGTCGAGAGATCGGAGCGACAAAGACCGGAATATGCCATCTCGATCATGA
>NZGY01000071.1 GCA_002689605.1 Filomicrobium sp. | reverse complement strand
CTTCGATCTTGATGCCATGGGTCCAGCCTGTTCCTATCCGAGTAGGCATCATGGCTGGAATGCTCACGTCGTGTAAGGCGGGTCAGACCGGACGCTTACGAATGCTGTGCGATGCGCCCAGGTGAAGTCACATGACAGCGAACCGGCGAACTCTGTCGCACCCGCCAGTGTTGACCTCTTGTCAGGCGGCGGCTAGCCGTTTCGGATGTCAGGTAATCTTTTGAAAATTTACGATCAGCGCGTGGCGTCTGGCGAGTTGGAAGCTAACGATCGTCAACGCTTGGCTGCGATGCGGTTCGACCAATTGCAGGGCGCGCTGAGTGATTGGCAGAAATCGCGTGGGGCGGTTGGTTGGCTGCTTGGGCGTGCAGGAGAGCGACCACATGGGATTTACATCCATGGTAGCGTCGGGCGTGGCAAGACCATGCTTATGGATATGTTTTATGAGGCTGTAGGCTTCAAACGGAAGCGTCGCGTCCACTTCCACGAATTTATGGCCGAGGTGCATGANAAGATCGGGGAAGCCCGCAAGCACGTTGATGGCGATCCTATTCCCTATGTGGCAAAGCAAATGGCGAATGAAGCCAAGCTGTTGTGTTTTGACGAGTTGCACATCACGGATATTGCTGACGCAATGATCGTCGGGCGGTTGTTTACCGGCCTCTTTGAGGACGACGTTATTGTAGTCGCCACTTCGAATGCTCGACCTGANGAACTTTATAAGAACGGTCTCAATCGGCAACTGTTCTTGCCCTTTATAGGACTACTCACTCAACATATGGATGTCGTTGAGCTGGACGCGGCGAAGGATTTTCGTCTGGAGAANCTGAGNGGTAAGAAACTATATTTTTCGCCACTTGATGAAGCCGCCGAGGCGGGCCTCAACGNTATCTGGGATGAGCTTGTTGGTGGCNCCAGTGTTGAAGAGAGTACTNTAGAGGTTAAGGGCCGGAAGGTGCGTGTGCCGCAATCNGCCATGGGCGTNGCCCGGTTTACGTTTGCTGATTTATGCGGACAGCCTTTAGGAGCTTCTGATTACCTCGCTATAGCGCGGGCTTTTCATACGATCATTATAGAGGCGATACCG
The DNA here is from genome assembly GCA_002689605.1 of Filomicrobium sp. Taxonomy (GTDB): domain Bacteria; phylum Pseudomonadota; class Alphaproteobacteria; order Rhizobiales; family Hyphomicrobiaceae; genus Tectiglobus. Next base: position 82,660 of record NZGY01000071.1, on the reverse strand, counting down.
GTTCTGACGCCGGCCAGGCGCAATGAAGCCCGTCGCTTCATAAATCTGATCGATACTTTATATGACTCTAGAATATCTCTTATCGCTTCGGCAGAAGCGGAACCGAACAANATATATCCGGAAGGTGACGGATCAGATCTGTTTCAGCGGACCGAGTCGCGNCTATTCGAGATGCGCAGCGAAGAATACCTGGCAGCGCGGGCTGAACGACTACGAGAGGCCGAGTCTAACGATAGTGATAGTGTGGAAGCATCGGGCACTGTCTAAAGTTCTGCTGCCTTCGACGATCTGAGCGCTTCTACTCGTCGTCGTTTAATTCTCTGGCNGCATCCGGAACCATTAGTGGTATGCCATCGATAATTGGAAACGCCAGACGGGCGCCGCGACTGATCAATTCATTACTTTCGCGCGAGAATTTGAGGCTTTCCTTAGTGATCGGGCAAACCAGAAGTTCAAGCAGTGAAATGTCGGGTTTGCGATCGCTGTTTTGATTATCTGCCTCGGGCAAGTTCTTGTCCATTGCTGTCAATTACTGAACTCTGCCGCCACTACGATCATCGGATGCCAGCTCCATTACGACCAGCTTCGCCAGAACATCCGCGCGTGTGTTGAGATCTGGTGCTTCGAGCAGAGCCTGTTTCTCCTCCGGTCCGAAGGGGCAGATGGTTGAGAGTGAATTGATAAGAAGCTCAGCAGGAGCATTGTTAAACGCCTGCCAATCCGCNTTCAGGTTACGTGCTTCGAAGTAGGGCTCAAGAATCTTGAGTAACTCGGCGCGGTTCGCAAGCTCTTCTGTATTGTCTGCCTGGAGATCTGCTTCGAACTCAGAGTGATTGACTTGGAATGTGCGAAACGGCTGACCTTGGTCAACTTCATCGCCAATACGAAACCGCATCACACCTGTCAGANTGATAGCCATGCGGCCGTCATCTAATTCCTGGTAGCCGGTAACCCGGCCGGTGCAGCCGACAGGCTTCATCGGTGCTGATGGGTCCTGCGGGCTTTCTTCGCCATTCTCGCCATCGACGGACTTTGGNTGGATAATGCCCAAAAGCCGGTTGGAGGAAATGACGTTATCCAACATTGTCAGATAGCGTGGCTCGAACACATTCAGCGGCAGAGTTGTGCGTGGCAAAAGAATAGCGCCACGCAAAGGGAACAATGGTAGCTCGTTCGGTAGGTCGGCGATATTTCTGTAGCGTGAGACCGGTGACATATCCCATCCCTATCGATTTGAGACACTAAGCAAACATTAGTGATGANAGCCGTCGTCTGCCCTCAAGAGTGAGAGGATCTTTCGGCCCCCACGCTTCGAAGAACTTCACCAGCTGCTTCCGAGCGGCTTCATCGTTCCAGTTTCTGTCCCGGCGGAAGATCTCGATGAGCTCATCGACAGCACGTTGCTTGTCACCAGCAGCAGCTGCGGCGATAGAGAGTTCGAGCCGGGCATCGAGATCTGCAGGATTGGCGGCCACGCGGCTATCCAATGCTGCGAGCTCTCCTGACGCTGGCGCATTTTCGGCGAGCTCGAGGTTTGCAAGTACGCTGGCCACGGATGGCACGTCGCGGTTATCAGGCGGGACAAGTTCAATGGTTTGCTTCGCTCTCTCGGTGTCGCCGCTTTCGAGATAGCATTTGGCGAGACCTGCCAGAGCTTCTGGGTGTTGGCCNTCAGACTGTAAGATGGTTGCGAAAACTTGCGCCGCACTTTGCAGGTCGCCAGCTTCCAGCGCTTCATTGGCTGCCGCGAGTGTTTCGTCGACGGCCGCCTCTTCNTCTGGTNCGAGTAGACGGTCGATAAACTCGCGGATGCCGCTCTCAGGTTGAGCACCCATAAACCCGTCGAGTGGCTGGCCATTTCGAAATGCGTAAACGGTTGGTAGAGATTGAATACGTAGCTGACCCGCAATCGCTGGGTGTGCATCGACATCAACTTTGACCAAGCGGACCTTGCCCTGATAGCTCGTCACAACACTTTCGAGAACCGGGGTTAGTTGCTTGCAGGGGCCGCACCAAGCAGCCCAGAAATCAACGAGGACTANACAGTCGCGTGATGCTTCAATGACGTCAGCACCAAAGTCAGCTGTGCTGGAATCTTTAATCAGGTCGNTGCCTGCANCACCCAGCGCTCCGTCTGATGTGCCGCNAAAGTCAAGTGTCATANCCTGTTCTCCGCTTCAAGCGCGACGAGAAACGCGCGATTGGCTACCCTTGGATTTGGGTATCCTGATCATCAATTGACATAACACGCGGTTCATGGCCGCAGTCTCGNATAAATCTCAGTAGGTCGTCTCGTTGGATCGTGGTGGTGGCCGAATTTGTCAGCGGATGGCAATTCAGTTGATCGAATTCCATGAGCTTGTCGTCCAAAATCACCTGCTCGAGTTTCTTCTGATTATCGCAAATCACGCAAAACGCCGANACGGAACCTGGTTCAACGCCCAGNACTTCTTTCAAAAGGTCGGGTTTGCCGAAACTGAGGCGACCGCAACCGATTGTTTTATGNAGCGTTTTCAGATTGATCGTGCTGTGGCTTTGGGCAACTACAAGAAATAATCGGCCTTTTGCATCTTTCAGAAAAAGGTTTTTGGTATGTCCGCCGTCGAGCTTTTCGTGGATGNCNTCACTTTCCTCGACGGTGTAGACGGGATCATGCTCAAGTGTGGACGTGTCGATATCGAGGGCGGAAAGCCGCTCGAAGAGTTTCTCTCTGTCGGACATGGTGAATAGGCCTTCACTACTTCACGTCTCTGGTCGCGGCGGTGAGCAGAAATTTGATGTTGCCAAGGCAACTGAGGTTAAGCAATTGAGCACTTGCATTCGTCTTCNGATTGGTACATAAACCGNGGCCTTGCCGGTAGCAAGNTCTNATCGGCAGTTGGACGCGGGCGTAGCTCAGGGGTAGAGCATCACGTTGCCAACGTGAGGGTCGTGAGTTCGAATCTCATCGCCCGCTCCAAAACTTTCAGACAACATCGCAAGANTTAGCAGTCGCGGCAATCGCCGCGCTTCTAGCTNCGGTTTGCTTAACGGCACTCACACTGAAACGATGGGTTTGCCTTGAGTCCAGCCACTATCCGATCAAGTCAGGACGNCATTCTCTGTAAGATCTCTTTGGCTAATCCGCGAAANGCCTGTCCGGCAGCGCCGGGGTATTTGGCTGCGAATGATCTCGACTGGTTTTGGAACCGTGCAGCGTCTTGGAGGGCGGTCATTCGTGGGATCACGCTGGCGAAACAATNGTTGTCCGCGTCTCCCAACAACCACTGATGATACTCTTCATCAACCGGGGACANCATGTCCTTCATATTGATGACGACGCCAAGGTTCTGAGCAAAGCCCATCTCCGGGTGAAGTGCTTTGAAGCGCCGGAAGACTTCCAGTCCGCAGGTAGAAATGTAGTCAGCTTTTGTCGGGCTGATGTGGAAGTCGGCCTCGCGTAACCAGCTTTCAGTGAGGACGGACAGGCCGGGTGGGCAGTCGATCAAAACAACATCAAATGATGGGCGGAGCTGGTCCAACAGTGTACCGATGGATGTTCTCAGACGTGTATGCTGGCTTTCACGTGATACCTCACGCTCGAAAAGTGTTAGCTGGACGTCACTTGGGAACGTGCAAATGCTCGTCGCATCNTCCACGTCGGACAGCTCGGTGACGATATATTTCTTCCAGTCTTCNGTGCCGTTGTTGAGAACAGTGGCGACCAGGTACTCGACAATCGTTTTGCCGGATGACTGCAGATTGTAGAGGTCAGGTGTGCTCATCAGCATGGAGCTGACGCTGGCTTGAGAATCTGAGTCGATCACCAGCACGGACTTGCCTTCGAAAACAGACAATGTTTCAGCCAAGCCAAGCACGACCGTCGATTTTCCGACGCCGCCTTTCGTGTTCATGACTGCGATGGTGTTTTTCACAGTGCTGANTCCAGACCTAAAACCTTCTTATACGTTCGCCTATTCAGGCATTTGCAACGTTGGGACCTAGAGCAAGATTGTTCCGGATGGAATCACCGTTCGACTTGCTCACTTTGTTGGCCGNAACGTGAATCTTGCTCTACTCAANACGTTTAGAGACCGATTCACGTTTCAGATGGATGCNCCAAGCGCTTCCAACTGAAACGATCGGGCTCTAGAACTGATCTGCTAATTCGCCATGGCGAATCGGNGTAACTCATACCGTAAAACGAGCNTTCGCGTTANTGCAGCAAGCAGCCGCGCNAACNAATTTGATTCGGTGAGTGTTCCAGCTAAATGGGTTGAAGCAAAGTTTTTGCGCGTCACCGCCCAAAGTGCAATGGCCGCAGANCAATGCATAGGGTAATACAACTAGAGTAAGATCGTTCCGGATGGAATCACCGTTCGACTTGCTTACTTTGTTGGCCGGTCCAGTTCAAATGTCGAGCCGGTACGCCGATAGAAACTATTGCAGAGCATTCTCTCAGGCCGAGAGTTTCCTGCCACTTTCNCCGGACTNCTTGAAGTGCGCTTCCCGCAGCGTTTGCCGGAGTTTCGCCAAGTAGTGGTTTTCGTCATTAAGCTGGTGGGTAGCTTCAGTGCTTGGTTGATCTGNACCGGGTGCTTCTTCGACTGAGGCATTCTCGGAGCTTGAANCATTCGGCTGATNATTGGCCGCATTNTTCGTTATTTCAGCCAGAGATTTGGGTATGTCTTCGAGTGGTAGGTAGCGAGGGTCCCAACAACGATACTGATCCGCTTTTTCGTAGGCATGAGCAGCTTCAACATAGAGTTGTTTGTTGTCCGCATGATCAGCCGTTGCAGATAGTGCGTCTCCAAGCGAAGCGTACGCGCGCGGGAGAAAGTTAGAGGCGTAGTCGCCAGTTTCGTCAGAGCCCGAAGCTAGTAGCGCCTGTCTCAGCGTCTCAATAGAGAGAGTGAGCAAGTCAGAATTGCTGGTCGTTTGTCCCAGTCGAGCTAGTGCTACTCCTAGTTTCTGGCTGAGAGCCACAGTGCTTGTGTGGCCCCCAATTGCTGTTCTCGACCCAAGGATAAATTGGTATTCGCGGACTGCTGTCTCCAGCGGGCCGGGGTCGCTATGAATTCGGCCAAGCTCGCTCAACACATCTGCCTGCAGAATTTTGACGTCTGAGAGTTCAGTTTGTTTTTGATCCTGTCCAAAGTACTCGGCCGCTTCCCTAAGATGGCGCACCGCTAGTTCCAGATCACTTGGTTGGCCACGAGCCTCGCCTGCCAGTAGCAACAGTCGTGCGAGGGCGACCTTAGCTCTTGCCTGGCAATCANATCGCTGGGTGTCATGAAGGATGACGATGAAACCGCTGCAGATCTTGACGGCTTCATCGAGCGCAGATGTGTCATCAAAGAATATGCTTTGTTGCGCGAGCGCCTGCACTTGACGCTCAACATAGGTCCAGCGATCAGCGTAGTTTTCTCGAGCTAGATACTTGGTAGCTACTTCATAGTGTCTGGCGGCACGTCTGAAGTCGAATTGCAGTTCGTGCAGTTTTCCACGCCAAGATCTGCATCGGGCAAGCCAGAGATCAAGGTTTTCAATAGGGACGGAATAGTCGGCCTTCGTGTCNTCCATGCATTGCTCAAGCGAAGACAGTGCAAGGTCAGCCTGTGCGAAGNCGCCGTCAGTTACCAATTGTTCTGCAGTTCGTGAGAATGCCGCAAANTCGTCGGTNGGGAGGGCGTTTTCACGCAAAATATCGATGAGCTTTTCGTAGGTCCTGCCAAAGAAACTGGTTTGGAGGCCGTTCACTTCGATGGAGATACCGCGTTTGGCAAATGCTGCCTGGACAGTCTTATGGATCNAATCTGTTGGTGATGGCTCTTGTGATTGGGTATCGGGCGTATCCGCGGTTGNTGGCTCAATTNTAGAGATTGGTTCAACGACGTCTTCATTGANATTATATATNGGGTCGTCCGCAGGGACAGGCAGATTTTCAGAAGTTTGGCTTTCGGCCATTTCTGGTTCTGATGCGGAATATGCGGTTATGGTGTCGGTATCAAGGAAGCGCCATGGCATCGTTTCGNAGTANTGGCGCAGTTGCTCATTGGCGCAGNCTACGATTGGCCAACTCCGCAGCAGGCGACCATAAATTGCCTCCAGGAAGTAGAAGCTTACGCCATCGCTGATGCCATTGAGTTGGAAGTAGTCAACTTCCCTCGCANGCTCGATGACGTCTGAACTCAGCCGACGTGCCTGGGCATGAATGGCGGCCGGGCCGAGNTTATTGGTCGCTCTGCTAATCGCGATGGCGGAGACANTGGTGTCAACGGANGGCTGATGTTCGGCGATGAGTTNCGGAAGCTGCTCGAGATGAGAGACTGCCACTGANTTGGGCATGCCTGATCCGAGCCAGTCTGACCAAATCGTTTCGACCGCTTCTGTGACAAAGGTCTGGGTTTTGTCAGGATCTGCTGCATGCATTTGCTGGAGCAAAATCTTGCCGTTCGTTACTCCACCTTCAGGAACGTCCAATCCATAAGCAGGTGAGAGTGAGCACCATCCGGCACCGATGTAATTGACAAGCGCGACGTCCAGCACTGTTGTGCACCTCCCAGACGATAGTCTCATCCGGAGCTAACTAATATGGTCTGGCTCCAGTGAGTTAGGGCGTTTCAATTTGATTCGCGTATTAACTAGATTGAAAACTAGCCCGGGAAGGTTCCGAAATAGTTACTCGCACCTCCAAAAGGAGGGAATCGGCAACTTATTANTGAATCCTATTTCNGTGACTTAAGCTGTNTTTCTAAGCTGCATACNCAAGTCTGCCAGACGGACTTTGGTGCACGAAAAGTGAGCTTGGAGCCAGTTTTATAGGCTAAAGTGAAATGTGGTCGAACTACCAACAGAACAGACCGGCATTATTNCGGCGGAATAGGCAGANGAAGTTTGCGATGACAGGTTCAACGGATCAGACGTCAGGCCATCCCTCCATTATTGAGTCTGACGTTCCCACGGATCCCAGGCATTCCGCTAACGTTGTGAANTCNCGCCTATCCAATAAGTTGNCTGATAAANCTGTTCTCGGCTTTACTGAANTGATGTTTGCTTCGAGCGAGTTGCAAGCGATTTCACTTCTGACAGATGACGAACTGGCAGATTTGGTGACGTCTGCCCATGAACTGGTCGAAACCAAACCCGATGAGACCCACAAAATCAGAGTNCGTTCCTGGTCTGAAGCACCGGTAGGCTCCGATGGAACTGTCATCGAGATATTGAACGANGACATGCCNTTTCTCGTTGNTAGNATTGTNGGTGANTTACGCGCACATGGCGTCNATATCGACCTGCTGCTCCATCCGATCATCACAATTGAGCAAAGTGCCGGAGGCGGCAGAACTGTTTCGCATGATGTTACAGGCATCCATAACTCNTACTCGAAGCGAGAGAGCCTTGTTGTCGTTGTTGCGCGACGTCTACCACGATCAAAAGCGAGTGAGGTTGAGGCCGGTCTGGCCAAAGTACTGACTGATGTCCGGCATGCTGTGACCGATTGGCAGCCGATGCTGAAGACATTTGGTTCTGCAGTGGCCGCGTTGGGACATGGTGCGACACCTGCCGACGCTGAGACGCTTGAGTTCTGTCACTGGCTGCTTGTCGGCAACTTTACTTTTCTTGGATTGCGTCAGTATCACCTCGAGGGAGACATTGAGACTGGCCGACTGGTTCCAGATAGAAGTTCAGCGCTGGGTGTACTCAGAGATCCAGATCTGAAGGTTCTCTCCAAGTCCGGCAAAGAGCTTGAACTTACAGCCGAGAGCCGACAGTACGTTTTTGGTGACCAGCCNCTTATTATTACGAAGTCCGATATTCTTTCGCGAATACACAGACGCTCGTACATGGATTACATCGGCTTGAAGACCTACGATGAGAACGGTCGCCAAGTTGGTGAACTGCGCCTCGTTGGATTGCTGACGTCCAATGCCTATACGGAGAGACCGAGCTCCATTCCGCTATTGCGGCGGAAAGTTGATGATGTTGTTCAAAGAATGGGGATCTCAAGCGGGAGTCACGATGGTAAGGCTTTACTCAATGTGTTGGAGAATTTCCCGCGCGATGAGCTCTTTCGCATAGACAATTCTATTCTTGTTACCTGGGCGAGANCNATTCTGGATCTTGATTTAAGACCCAGAGTCCGGGTTTTTGCGCGCCGTGATCGGTTCGATCGCTTTGTCTCCGTCTTGGTNTATGTGCCGCGAGAAAANTTCTCTACGGGCGCGCGGGAAAAAATTGGCGACCTGCTGAGCAGTGCCTTTGCAGGCCATGTGTCTGCGTTCACGCCCTTCTTTCCGGAAAGTCCGCTCATCCGGGTTCACTACATTATCGGTCGCGATCAGTCCNAAGCAGCGACCGATGTTGATCTGGTCGCTCTTGAGGATGAGATTACGGAGCTAACAANCAATTGGAATGATCGTCTGGCGACCGCCATGGATGGTGGCCCGGGCTCGTTGACTGGTCTCAAGCAAAAGTATCGCCGGGCTTTTTCAGCAGCTTATTCCGAGCGGTTCGGTGTTGCGGACGCGCTTCAAGATATTACTCGTATCGAGAGGTTGAGCGACGAGCGGCCAGTTGCGNTCGACTTTCGTNGTAATCGNGAGGGCAGTTCCCGCGTCAACGCAACAGTCTATCGCTTNGATNAGCCGATCCCTTTGTCCGAGCGGGTGCCGGTTCTAGAGAATTTTGGTTTTAGGGCAATTGATGAGCGCAGTTATCGGATCACTCCAGAGTTTGATGACGGCAAGCGCTCGATTGTGCTGCATGACATGGAACTTTATGTCCAGGANGGTAGCGCGCTTGACCTGACTGACGAGGGACTGAGGCTCGAAGCAGGCTANCTCGCTGTNCGTAACGGGCACGCAGCGGATGATCCATTCAACCAGCTGATTCATGCCGCAAAACTCGATTGGCGCGAAGCTAACTTATTCAGAGCATACGCNGCCTATCTTCGGCAGACAGGCGTACCATTCGGCTTTAGATATCTTGCTGAAACTATCGTNGCTTACCCNGAACTCGCACGCGATCTCATTGGGCTCCATCGCGCACGTTTCGACCCAGTCACTGACCTGCCGATTGACTATAGAATTGGATTGAGTGAGGAGCTCGAAAAGCGGATCGAAGAGGCTTTGGCTAAAGTGCCAAACCTTGATGAGGACCGCATTATCCGGCACTTCCTTGGCCTGATTCAGGCAACGATACGGAGCAATTATTTTCAGTTGGACGAAGAGGGTCAGCCGAGATCTGTTCTCGCGTTCAAATTTGACCCTCAGAAAATCAGCTGGTTGCCTGCGCCAAAACCATATCGTGAGATCTGGGTTTATAGTCCTCGTGTTGAAGGGGTTCATCTCAGGTTCGGGCCGATCGCGCGCGGCGGTTTGCGATGGTCGGACCGGGCGCAGGATTTCAGGACAGAGGTACTCGGACTGTGTAAGGCGCAACAGGTCAAGAATACCGTTATTGTGCCAGAGGGTTCGAAAGGCGGCTTNTATCCAAAGCAGCTGCCCCGAACGTCAGATCGTGGTGTCGTCGTTGCTGAGGCGGTGGCGAGTTACAAGATTTTCATTTCGACGATGCTGCAAATCACGGACAATGTGGTCGATGGTAAGATCATTCCACCAGATCGTACCGTTCGATTTGATGGGGATGACCCCTATCTCGTTGTTGCTGCTGACAAAGGAACGGCGACATTTTCCGACTACGCGAATGAAATATCGGAGTCTTACAACTTCTGGCTTGGAGATGCGTTCGCTTCAGGTGGTTCGGCAGGATACGACCATAAGAAGATGGGTATCACTGCAAGAGGTGGCTGGGAGTCGGTTAAACGGCATTTCCGTGAAATGGATCACGACATACAAACNACGCCGTTTNCAGTCGCCGGTGTCGGCGACATGTCCGGCGATGTGTTTGGCAATGGGATGCTGCTTTCTCCTGCAATCAAACTGATCGCTGCATTCGATCATCGCGATATTTTCATCGACCCGGATCCAGATCCCGAGTCGACCTTTGCTGAACGGCAACGCTTGTTCGACCTGGGTCAGTCAAGTTGGCAGNACTACGATAAGAGTAAACTGTCGGAAGGGGGTGGTATCTTCTCTCGTCAGGCGAAGGAAATTAAACTGTCACCGCAAATCCGCGCCGTATTGGACGTGGAAATAGAGACAGTNACGCCTCTTGAGCTTCTGCGTCTGATTTTGAAGGCGAAAGTTGATCTTTTATGGTTCGGCGGCATCGGCACCTATCTGAAAGGTGTAGGTGAGACTGACGATGAGGTTGGTGATCGCGCGAATGACGCTATTCGGATTACTGCTGCTGAAGCTGGTGCTCGTGTCGTTGGCGAAGGCGCCAACCTAGGAGTGACGCAGAAGGGACGAATTGAATTCGCGAAGAATGGTGGTCGGATTAATACCGACTTTATTNATAANTCTGCCGGCGTTAATTCCTCCGACAAAGAGGTCAACATCAAGATCGCCGTGGGCGGTCCGATGCGGGATGGCCGCCTCACGTTGGAGCAGCGCAATGAGCTGCTGGCCAGTTTCACCGAAGATGTTGCAGAAGCCTGCCTTTGGAACAACTACCAGCAGTCCTTGGCCATCAGCTTGGCAGAGATGCGAAGTGCAGAAAGGCTAGGATACGCTGGTCGCCTGATGAGAGACCTTGAGCAAAGAGGTCTGCTGGATCGAGAGCTTGAAGAATTACCAAGTGATGAAGCTTTGGAAGTTTTGCAAGCAAATGGGCAGGGACTGACCAGGCCAGAGCTTGCTGTGCTGTTGAGCTGGTCGAAGATCGCGCTCGCTCAAGACCTCCTTGCCAGTGATGTTCCAGAGCAGCCAGTCAATGAGACGTTCGTTGCTCAGTATTTCCCCGAAACCTTGCGGCGGGAATATGCCAATTACCTGAGTGACCATAGATTGCGACGCGAGATCATCGTGACGCGAATATCGAATGACATGATCAACCGCTGCGGACCGATTATGCTTATTCGCCTGCAGGATGCAACCGGCAGAAGCTCTGCGGATATCGCGTCGGGCTTCACTGCTGTTTTGCAGATTTATGGTCTGCCTGAAATCTGGTCGCAAATTGATGCACTGGACAATCGTATCAAAGGTGCCGATCAGCTGCATCTCTACATGCGAACGCAGTCGTTCCTGATTGGTCAGACGATTGCTCTGCTGCGACGTGAACAAGGTCGTGATTTCTCAGAAGTCGTGCAGGTTCAAGCGGCCAAAGTCGGTGAGATGGCTAGTCTGATGGAGGCTTGTCTGACCGAGCCACAACGTGCACATCTTGTTGAAGTTACAAAGACGCTGACGGATGCTGGTGTTGGCAGCGAGCTNGCCAGTAAGGTTGCGCAATTCGAGTTCATGGGTCTTGTGCCGGCAATCAGCCGTATAGCCTCGGCAACTGGTAAAGAAACTGCACTGATTGCAAAGTCAGTCCTTGGTGCTCAAGATTTTGTCGGTGTGTCAGAGGTTAAAGCCAGAGTGCAAGCCGAGAGAATAACTNATTACTACGACCAACTTGCTATCTATGCGGCGATCAATCAGCTGGAGACGACTGGCTTCCAGGTTGCCCAGAAGTACGTCAATGCGGTGCCAGAACAAGGTGGTCTTCCCATTGCAGATTGGATTAGAGAGAACGAGCAGCGTATCAGTCAGTTTAAATCGCAGTTGGATGAGATTGTCCGTGGCGATGAATTCTCGGTCTCGCGTCTGACTGTTGCGTCACATTCGTTGCGTGACGCGGTCAGCAGTTAGGATTGATTTTCAAATGCACTGAGATTGCACTGGCCTGGCATTTGATTTCCGGACTTCTATGCTAAACAAANTAAAGCACCGCGGTCGGCCTGTCTGACCGCGGCTTAAATGCCTGACGTTAGATCAGGCTTGGATGGTCTAGGGAGGCGTTTGTTTTGACTCGAAAAAAGCCNGAAGAACTTCGCTCGCATCGTTGGCTCGGTGTCAATGATCTACGCGCATTCGGGCACCGTTCTAGATTGCGTCAGATCGGGTACGACCTTGAGGATTGGGATAAGCGCCCGGTTATTGGCATCATCAATACATGGAGTGACATCAACCAGTGTCATGCGCATCTGCGCGATCGCGTTGAGGATGTAAAACGAGGCGTTTTNCAGGCGGGCGGTTTTCCACTTGAGCTGCCGGCCATTTCGTTGTCTGAACCCTTNGTTAAGCCAACAACCATGCTCTATCGCAACTTCCTCGCGATGGAGACCGAGGAGTTGCTGCGCTCCCATCCGATTGATGGTGCGATATTGCTCGGCGGTTGTGACAAGACTACGCCTGGCTTGGTCATGGGTGCGGTGTCGATGGGTATCCCGATGATTTTCTGTCCGGCAGGTCCGATGTTGCGAGGTCATTGGGCCGGCAAGAGCCTCGGATCGGGCTCTGACGTTTGGAAGTACTGGGACGAAAAGCGGGCNGGCAAGATTACCGAAGCGCAGTGGGCTGAAATGGAGAATGGCATCGCGCGTTCATTCGGAACCTGCATGACGATGGGCACTGCTGCNACGATGATGGGGATCGCAGAAGCCATGGGANTGACGCTGCCAGGTGCATCTTCCATTCCGGCAGCTGACTCGCAGCATGTTCGTATGTGTTCGGCCGCTGGACGGCGCATAGTTGATATGGTTTGGGACGACATCACTCCGGATCAAATCATTACAGCNGATGCGATTGAGAACTGCATTACCGTCCACATGGCCATGGGTGGCTCGACCAATGCGATAATTCATGTGATTGCGATGGCACGGCGTGCCGGCATTGCTTTGTCGCTAGAACGGTTTGATCAGATCGGGCGCGATGTGCCAGTGCTCGCCAATATCAGACCGTCGGGAGAATTCTTGATGGAAGATTTCTTCTATGCCGGTGGCCTGCCAGCCATGATGAAAGTGCTGGAAGGCAAGCTGCACCTGGATGCGATGACTATCAATGGAAAGACAATTGGCGAGAACATTGCAGGTGCCGAGGTACACAATGATTATGTGATCCGGCCGCTTGATCGCGCGATCTATGAGGGCGGTGCGACTGCGGTTCTCAAAGGCAATCTTGCGCCGAGGGGATGTGTGATCAAGCCATCCGCCGCGGAACCGCGTCTGCATGAGCATCGTGGACGTGCGATTGTATTCCGCGACTACAATCACATGGCGGAAGAGATTGAGCGTGAAGACCTTGATGTGACGGCAGATGACATTCTTGTATTGCAGAATGCCGGACCAAAAGGCGGTCCGGGGATGCCGGAATGGGGCATGTTACCGATACCGCGGAAACTCGTGAAAGAGGGTGTGCGGGATATGCTACGGCTGTCCGATGCGCGCATGAGTGGCACCAGTTATGGTGGGTGCATTCTGCACGTTGCCCCGGAAAGCTTTGTTGGTGGACCATTGGCACTTGTCGAGACTGGCGATGAGATCGAGATCAGCGTTAAGAGCCGCACGATCCACCTGCATATTTCTGATGAGGAAATGGAACGTAGGAAGGCAGCCTGGAAACCGTCCGAACCCAGATATCAACGCGGATATGGCCGAATGTTCCAGGAGCATATCGGACAGGCAGATGATGGCTGTGACTTCGACTTTCTGGAGTCCGGTCCTGTTGTGCCAGAACCTGAAATTCACTAGTCCACAGCAAAGGCATTCAAGCGAGCGAACGCCGCAATACGAATTCCGCAGAACCAGATCCAACAGGGAAGAACATGGCTTACGTTTTTGATCCACTTCCGACGCCTGCACTGCCTGTGCAAGGCGATGACCGATTATTTCCAGTACACCGGATTTATTGTGTCGGTCGCAACTATGCCGAGCACACGCGTGAAATGGGACATGACCCTGATCGGGAGCCACCGTTTTTCTTTCAGAAGAACCCAGACAATCTGCTGACGACAGGAGAGTTTCCTTATCCGATGGCGTCAGAGGATGTGCATTGGGAAATTGAAATGGTGGTCGCACTCAAGTCGGGCGGTACCAAGATTGCTGTTGAGCAGGCCATGGATCATGTCTTTGGTTATGGCGTCGCCCTTGATATGACGCGTCGTGATCTGCAGGGCGTTGCCAAGAAGATGGGTCGTCCATGGGAAGTCGGGAAGGCCTTTGAGAAATCTGCGCCGTGTACCTCACTGGTCTCGGCGTCAGACGTCGGTCATCCCGATAAAGGTGCTATCTGGCTTGAAGTGAATGGCACGCGTCGTCAGGAAGGTGATTTGGCCCAGATGATTTGGTCCATTCCGGAGCAGATTGCATACCTTTCCGGGCTGTTCGAATTGCAGCCAGGCGATCTCATTTTGACAGGTACGCCAGCGGGTGTCAGCGCAGTGCTGCGTGGTGATGTCCTAAGAGGTCATGTGGATGGCTTGCCAGAGCTCGACGTAAAAGTCGTCTGACTCAAGTGCTGCCAGTTACATCGTAAGAACGACTTTGCCGATAACCTCTCGGTTTGAGAGCATATCAAATCCAGCGCGGAATTCTTCAAGTGGGAGTTCCGCGTGTACATGGGGACGTGATTTACCCTCTGCGGCCAGTTTCCAGATTGCGTCCAGGTTTTCTTTGCCGCGCTCTGGAAACTTCCTGCCATATTCACCAGCGCGAAGCCCTACGACAGAGAATCCTTTGATTAGGGGAATGTTGGTCGAGATGGTTGCAATGCGACCGGACGTAAATCCAACGACGAGTAGTCGACCATCGAAAGCGATGCATCTTGTTGACTCGTCAAAAACATCGCCGCCGACAGGGTCGAAGATGACGTCGGCGCCCCGGCCGTCGGTAAAGTCTTTGACTTGCTCGCGAAAGCCTTGGTCGACTGGGAGAACCAAATCAGCCCCATAAGACCTGAGGAATTCGAGTTTTGCGGCGTTCGACGCCGTGGCAATGACTTTCGCGCCGAGAATTTTTGCAAGGTCGACCGTTGCGAGACCAACGCCACCGGCTGCGCCATGTACCAGGACGGTTTCGCCGTCCTGCAGGTTCGCACGCCGCACAAGCGATACATAGGCCGTAAGGTATGCAGATGGGTATGCCGACGCAGGGGCAAAACCCATATTGTCGGGAATGCGATGCAGGGAGCCGGCTTTGGCAACGACGTACTCTGCGAAAGCTCCAGGCCTTAGGGAACCTGCTACAGCTTTGCCTTGGAGATCACTTTCGCAGTCAGAGCCAACCTCGACGACTTCACCAGAAAAATTCATCCCGACTATGAACGGGAGTTCTGGTTTGTGCTGGTATTTGCCCTGACACATGAGGATGTCGGGGAAGTTAATACTTGCAGCCCGGACTTTGACTAAGGTTTCGTTATTACCTGGTGTCGGGACTTCGACCTGTTGGACAGCAACTCCGGATAGATCTTCTGAGATCGCATTGCATATGAGTGCTCTCATCTTGTNCCGGCCTCGCTTCTTTATCTTCCNGANNTAGTCTTGTAACATCTCCANGAGAGTATTGTTGAACGCTTCAGCCTGTTCGTACATCACCCAGTGACCGGCATTTGAGATGATCCGTTGCTTTAATTGCGGATGATGGGTGCGAAGGACTTCGATGCAATCCTCTACGCTTGGATACGCTACGATATCGTTCTCCCCCCAAAGAGTTCCAATCAAACGATCTACCTTGGCAAGCCCGTCTCGTACATCAGAAGAACCGGCAAATTCGCGAGAACGAAATCTGGCTTTTTCTATGTTNAAGGCCTGGAGCTCGATCGCTTCGTCATCGATAGATGCTGGTTGAGAAATCATCAGAATTTCCAGAACNGCACGATGAACTTCTCGCCGTTCCGCCTCTGTCATTGTACTCCGCTCCTTAGGGAAGGGCCGCATATGCGGTGATCGCGGCAGGCCGAGAGCGGCTGTGCCGATGATAACCATTCCTTCGATGCGGTCGTTCAGCTCTCCAGCAGCGAGCGTGCCAACGTGGCAGCCATAAGAAAAGCAAACCATCTTGGTTTTGCTGTCGGCGGGAAACAGCTTGCGATAACCTTGCACGACAGCATCTGCACAGGATTGTGGAACGAGTGGCGGATGAGGCATTGCACTATCACCCAGGCCTGGGATGTCGATTGCCCAGACATCGTACTGACTTTGCAGTGCGCGAATGTTCTTGATCCAATGTGTCCATGAACCGGAGCCGCCGTGCAGAAGCACAATCGGCTGCGCGCCAATTTTTTCGGAGACCCAGCGCCGCCAGACCATATGCCCATCGCCGCTGGGTGTGAGGTGACGTTCAGCTTCTGTCTCAAGCTCGCGCATTCTTGATAGTGACATTGAGGACATCCTGATATTCAAGGCATNGATTGCAGATTTGCCTCTGGCGATACAAACTGGCGGATCGAAACACAATGAGGAAGAGTGATGCGGCCTGACAGCAATTTAAAGATCAACGGTGACCGCCTGTGGTCAAGCCTCATGGAGATGGCGAAGATTGGAGCTACGCCGAAAGGCGGCGTAAAGCGGCTGACTTTGACGGATCTGGATCTTGAAGGGCGCAACCTTTTCAAGTCTTGGTGTGAAGATATTGGATGCACGGTCGCTGTTGATAAAATGGGCAACATGTTCGGCCGCCGAGAGGGGACAGAGCCAGATCTCCCACCAGTNATGATCGGTAGCCATTTGGATTCGCAGCCAACAGGAGGGAAGTTCGACGGCCCACTGGGCGTGCTATCGGCATTGGAGGTTCTGCGCACGCTGGAGGATCTCGACATCAAGACNAGGCATCCAATCGAGGTGGTCAATTTTACCAACGAAGAAGGTTCACGCTTTGCCCCAGCGATGGTGGCCTCAGGCGTGTTTGCGGGCGCATTTGATCTGGAGTTCGCCTATTCGCGCGAGGATGCAGACGGGCTGAGGCTTGGAGATGAACTTAAACGCATTGGATATGATGGTCCTGCCGAAGTGGGTGGCCGGCCGGTGCATGCGTTCTTCGAGGTCCATATTGAGCAAGGGCCCATACTGGAAGAAGCTGGCACTGACATCGGTGTTGTGACCCATGCCAATGGTCAGCGTTGGTACGAAATCANGATGACAGGTGTTGAAAGCCACGCAGGGCCGACGCCGATGGCACGCCGCAAAGACGCCTTGGTGTGCGCGGCCGCTGTCATTGAGAGAATCAATAAGATCGGTTGGGATTTTCAACCGCATGCGTGCGCAACATGCGGAATGATCCAAGCCTATCCAAATTCGAGGAATGTTATCCCAGGAGAGGTTTGGCTAACGGTCGATATTCGGCATCCTTACAGTGAACGACTGGAGGAGATGGACCAAGCTATCCGATCCGGAGTTGCTGAGATCTGCGAGAAGCAAGGTATTGACGTAAAGCTTGAGCAGATCTTTGAGTTCCCGGCTCTGGCATTCGATGACGGTTGCGTTTCGGCTGTTCGTGATGCAGCCGAGCGGCTTGGGTTCAGTCATCAGGATATCACCTCGGCTGCAGGGCATGACGCTGTCTACATGGCTCGGGTTGCGCCGACAGCCATGATCTTTACNCCTTGCATCGATGGGATCAGCCACAATGAGGCTGAAGATATGACGAAGGAATGGGCGGCTGCTGGCGGCAGTGTATTGCTGCATGCCGCACTCGATCGAGCCGAGATTGTTGGCTAAAGGCAGTTTGCTNGAGTAGTCCAATGGTTCGCTCATGCTGATCAGGCAAGCCACTTCGATCGCCTCGTCAACACTGACGCCGGAAGAGTATTATNTGAANCGACGTCAGTTGATTGCTGGAAGTTTGGGCGCTGTGGCTGCTGGAACGGCTCTAATCTCCGGACTGCCAGATGCGCGGGCCAAAATCGTTGCCCTTCGATCTCGGAAAAGCAAATACTCGACTGATGAGCCGCCAAGCCGCTATCGCGATATCACGAGTTACAACAACTTCATCGAGTTTGGAGCTCGGAAGACAGATCCTTCTTACTTCGCGAGTGCACTTAAAACCCGGCCCTGGGAGATCGCTATCGATGGTCTCGTACAGCGACGCCAAACGCTAGGCATTGAAGATATTCTAAGTCGGTTCGATCTTGAGGAACGTNTTTGTCGCCTGCGGTGCGTTGAGGCCTGGTCAATGGTGGTGCCGTGGATCGGCTTTCCACTGAGCAGTCTCCTAAGGCAAGTTGAGCCTCTAGGGAGTGCAAAGTATGTCCGGTTCGAGACGGTTTACCGTCCGAAGGAAATGCGGGGGCAGCGTNAACGCCGNCCAATCANCCCTTGGCCCTATGTTGAGGGGCTTCGGCTCGATGAAGCGATGCATCCGTTGACGATACTTGCGGTTGGCTTATATGGCAAAACGCTGCCAAATCAGAATGGGGCACCAATTCGTCTGGTTGTTCCCTGGAAATATGGATTCAAGAGTATCAAGTCGATCGTTCGCATTTCACTGACTGAAGACCAGCCGGTCACCTCATGGNATANGCAAAGCCCGAAGGAGTACGGCTTCTTTGCAAANGTGAACCCGATGGTAGACCATCCTTCTTGGAGCCAGGCTGTTGAGCGACGGATTGGGTTTGGGACAAGCAGGTTCAGCCAGCGGCAACGGACAGAAACATTCAATGGCTATGGTGAGCAGGTGGCTCATCTCTATTCAGGGATGGACCTCAGGCAGAATTTCTAGAGCCCGATCGTTCCAGATGGAAGNGCNTGGCGCATNCATCTGAAACGTGAATCGGTCTCTAAACTTATTGAGTCAAACAAGATTCACGTTCCGGCCAACAAAGTGAGCAAGTCGAACGGTGATTCCATCCGGAACGATCTTGTTCTAGGCTCGATCTTGGGCCACATCTCGCGTGAAGAGGAACAACTCCTCACCCAGTTTGTCGAAGTCGATATAACGTGGATCGGCTCTTTCGCCGGTGCCGTAAAGCGCATGAAGTTGAAGGAAAACGACTGCCAGTTTGTACATCGCGAGAACACGAAACACCTTGAAATCTGAAGCGTCGATGCCCGTTAGGGTCGTGTAAATATCGAGCACCCCGTCACGACAGAGGAAGCCTGGCAACGTGGTCGGCATTTGGGCAAGACGATTCATGCATTCCGGGTCATCCGGCTCGGTCCAGTAGCTGAGCATTGTCGCAAGGTCGAATAGTGGATCGCCGCGCGTACTCATGTCCCAGTCAACGATGGCAGTAGGCTCAAGCGTGGTCGGCTCCAAGATTAAGTTGTCCAGCTTCATGTCGCTGTGAAGCAACGTAGGGGCGCGATTCCGAATGTTTTGTTGATTGAGCCAGTCTCCAAGTTCTGTTGCGAGTGATGCGGTTGAGGCAACCGGGTTCAGCCTTTCAGCCCTTGCGCGCCAGCCCTTTATTGCACGGGTTACGAAGCCGTCTGGTCGTCCAAAGTTCTCCAGACCGATGCTTGCCACTTCGACCTGATGGACTGAGACGAGTGTTTCAACCAACATGTGCCCGAGGCGCTTGCAACGTTCTGGCTGGTCTCGCAGCAGTTTGTCATCGTTGCCTTTGATAACTGTGCCGGGGCGATACTCGATAATTTGAAATGGTACACCGAGGATGCTCGGGTCCTCACATAAGTGTAGTGATTGCGGAGCGAGGGGGTGTACCTCATGCAGACGCGAAAGGACGCGATGCTCACGTTTCATATCGTGTGCGCCCGGCGGCAGATCACCTGGAGGAGGTCTTCGTAGGACCATCAAGCGGCTGCCGATCGACAGGCGGTAATTGATGTTGGCAAGACCGGTCGCGAATTGTTGGATTGGTAGGTCTCGATCGAGTGTCAGCCCCACCGTCTGTAGGTAGTCAGCCAGCCTGGCAGCGTCGATGGGATGGGCGTCTGCAGTACTCTTGAACTGATGTGCATCCGCGCTTTCAGGCATTGCTGGTTTCTCAGGCGATGTCATTGCGCATTACCAATCTATTCTGGTTGCTACTTTAACTCTGCAATGTGGTTCTTGCTGTCGAGCATCTGCAACAATTCTGCAATCTATTGTTCTTGGAAGCCAGCTGTGTTTGTTTGCAGGTAACCAACTGACCTTGAACAGCAAAGTTTGTTTAGGGCGCAGCAGAACTCCGGGATGCGAAACATGGCAGATGTCCAAAGCGGCGACACTTTCGATTTTATCATTATTGGGGCAGGTTCAGCCGGGTGCGTTCTTGCAAATCGCTTGTCGGAAAACCCAGGCGTCAGCGTCGCTATCGTTGAAGCTGGTGGCCGGGATAACAATCCTTGGATCCATGTGCCGGCGGGATATTACCGGACGATGCTTGATCCAACTGTGACCTGGCAGTTTGGATCAGGGCCTGAACCTCATCTCAACGATCGGATTGTCAACTGGCCACGTGGCAGAGTCGTCGGTGGAACCAGTGCTATCAATGGTTTGCTTTATGTCCGCGGGCAATCGCAGGACTTCGATACCTGGCGCCAACTGGGGAACACTGGGTGGTCGTTTGAAGATGTGTTGCCTTACTTTAAGCGGGCCGAGGACCAGGAGCGGGGCGCCGATGATTTCCATGGCTCGGGGGGACCACTGGGAGTATCGGATGTCCGGATGAAAAACCCGTTATGTGAGGCCTATATCAAGGCCTCTGTGGCTGCGGGGATTCCTCATACGACAGACTTTAACGGTTCGAGTCAGGAGGGCGCGGGCTACTATCAGCTCACTACGAAGGATGGTCGGCGCTGCTCAACTGCGGTGGCATATCTCAAACCAGTGCTTTCACGAGGCAATCTGGAATTGATTACTGATGCTGCTGTGGAGCGCCTCGTGCTCGACGGTAAGCGTGCTACTGGCGTGACCTTTCTGCAGGGCGGTCAGTCCAAGACCGTTCGGGCAAGGCGCGAGATCATCCTTTCAGCAGGCGCGATCGGAAGTCCGCAAATCCTGCAGCTATCGGGGATCGGACCAGGGGCCGCGCTAGGAGATGCCGGCATTGACGTAAAGCATGACTTGCCGGGTGTTGGGGAGAACCTGCAAGATCACCTGCAGGTTCGGTTCGTCTACGAGACGACTCTGCGTGATAGCCTCAATACTGTCTGGCATAGTCGCACACAGCAGGTGCGCGCCGGGCTGGACTACATGCTCTCGCGACAGGGCATACTCACGATCGGCGCTGGAGTTGCGGGAGTTTTCGCAAAATCACGGCCTGAGTTAGAGGCGCCGGATATGCAGATCCACTTCATGCCGCTGTCTTCGGTTGGACCGGGGCAGGGTCTGCATAAGTATCCCGGTGTGACAGCGTCTGTTTGTCAACTTCGGCCAGACAGTCGAGGGACACTGAAGGTTACGTCTTCAAGTCCGTCGGCTCAACCCGATATTGTTTCGAAATATCTCGCTCAAGAGACTGACAAGGATGTGTTGCTGCGCGGTTTGCATCTCCTCAGAAAGATCTCGCGTCAGCCAGAGTTTGCTCAGTTCGTGGCCAGAGAGGTGTATCCGGGCGATGATGTGGTAACCGATGATGAACTCATGTCGTATGCGCGAGAGGTTGCGACAACGATCTTCCATCCCTGCGGCACATGTAAAATGGGATCCGACAACATGGCCGTTGTCGATGAGCGGTTACGCGTCCACGGGCTAGATGGTCTCAGGGTGGCTGACGCGTCAATCATGCCAACGATGACGTCGGGCAATACGAATGCGCCGACCATCATGATCGGCGAAAAGGCCTCGGATATGGTGTTGGAAGACGCTCAATTGGTTTCGACGGCTGCCTGACTCGGCTAGGTAAGTTCGGCCTTAGTCTGTTTCTCGAACCAATTTTAGTGCGCCAGGGGTGAATTCTTGGCGGCAGCAACCAACACTTGAATTAGCGATAGTCAGATGTGATTTGCCTGTTTTCTGCGCAAAACGGCCTTCTGATCTCAAATCGACGCGGATTTTGGGTGAGGAATTCTATCTCGCCCGCTCAGTAATCGGTTCTTTTGAGCAAGTTTACTAGGGAGCGACGCTGTTGATCTTGAAGGCAGAAGCAATTCCCGCTAACCAACCCCGACAGATTGGCGAAATGTTCATCCGATAACGTGCGCTGCCGTATTTGAGCGATAAGTACATTGTCGGTGTCCGAACACTGAACTTGCATCTGTTAAAGAAGCAATTTCAAACCTGAGGAGATAATGTAATGGCGCGAACGAAGATCGCCCTGATCGGATCTGGCATGATCGGTGGAACTCTTGCACACCTGGTCGGGCTGAAGGAGCTTGGCGATGTCGTGCTGTTTGACATTGCCGAAGGTATGCCAAGCGGAAAAGCCTTGGATATCGCCCAGTCTGGCGCAGTTGAAGACTTTGACGCCAACTTTAAGGGTACGAGCAGCTATGCCGATATTGAGGGTGCTGACGTTTGCATTATTACCGCAGGTGTCCCTCGTAAACCCGGTATGAGTCGTGATGACCTGCTGAGCATCAACCTTAAGGTCATGGAGCAGGTTGGAGCTGGCATCAGGAAATATGCACATGGTGCGTTCGTTATCTGCATCACCAACCCGCTTGATGCCATGGTTTGGGCACTGCAGAAGGCTTGTGGCCTTCCATACAATCGTGTGGTCGGTATGGCCGGGGTGCTGGATACAAGTCGTTTCCGTCACTTCATCGCTGACGAACTCAATGTGTCCGTCAAGGATGTCAGCGCGTTCGTGCTTGGTGGCCACGGCGACGACATGACTCCGCTGGTTCGCTATTCAACCGTAGCTGGTATTCCGCTAACTGATATTGTCAAGATGGGCTGGCTTAGCCAACAACGCCTGGATGAAATCGTAGACCGTACTCGTAAGGGTGGTGGCGAAATCGTATCTCTTCTCGGGAATGGCTCGGCTTACTATGCACCTGCATCATCCGCAATCGCGATGGCTGAGAGCTACTTGAAGGATAAAAAGCGTGTGCTGCCTTGTGCAGCCTTCCTGAACGGTGAATTCGGCATCAAGGGACTATATGTTGGCGTGCCGGTTATCATCGGCGAAGGTGGTGTCGAGCGGATCATTGAGATCGATCTGAACAGTGCCGAGCGGCAAATGTTCATGAAATCGGTTGAATCCGTCAAAGGTCTAGTTGAAGCCTGCACGCAAATTGCGCCAAATCTCAACTCCTGACACGACCCTGATGCAAAGGCGGCTTGTGCCGCCTTTTGTTTTTCCGCTGCCAAGACAGTCAGAAATGGATTTCTGTTATGACCAAACGCGCTATCATCGCGGCCCCTCTTGAGGCTCTCGGTCCATATTCGCTCGCGATCGAAGATGATGGAACTCTCTATATCTCCGGCCAGATCCATATCGATCCGAGCAAGGGCGGACTTGTCGAAGGATCTATCGGTGACCAGAGTCGTCAATGCTTGGAGAACTTGAAGTCCGTGCTGACATCAGCTGGGTACGATTTCGGTAATATTGTTAAAACAACGGTCTTTTTGGTCGACATGGCTGATTTTCCTGCCATGAACGAGGTCTATGCAACATATATGGTCGAGCCATTTCCAGCGCGATCGACAATCCAGGTTGCCGGGCTTCCACTCGGAGCCCGAGTTGAGATTGAGGCGATCGCCAAACGTTAGAGTGCCAATTCAGGATGCCGGTGTGTCGGCACGGGGGAGCTTCTAAATGAATATCCATGAATATCAGGCGAAGGAATTGTACCGCGCCTATGGCGTTCCAACAGCGACCGGGTTTCCGGCGTTCAGCGTCGATGAAGCCGTCGCGGCGGCAGGGAAATTGCCCGGACCGGTTTGGGTCGTGAAGTCGCAAATCCATGCTGGCGGCCGTGGCAAGGGCAAATTCAAAGAGCCTGAAGCCGGTGAAGCCGGTGGTGTGCGATTGGCAAAGTCGATCGAAGAGGTTCGGACGTTCGCCGAGCAAATGCTGGGCAAGACGCTTGTCACACTACAGACCGGTGAAGCAGGCCGTCCGGTCAATCGGCTCTACATCGAGGATGGATCTTCGATCGAGCGAGAACTTTATCTCTCGGCGCTGGTCGACCGTGAAACGTCTCGTGTTTCGTTTATCGCTTCGACCGAGGGCGGTATGGATATCGAGCAGGTCGCACACGATACGCCAGAAAAAATCATGACGATGTCGATCGATCCGGCATCCGGCTACCANCCCTTCCATGGCCGCAAGATCGCAGCAGNGCTGGGTCTCACTGGCNGACAGGTCAAGCAGTGTGTCGCCATGATCGGCAATCTCTATCGGATGTTCGTTGAGAAGGATATGAGTCTGCTCGAGATCAACCCATTGGTGGTGACTGCTGACGGCAATCTGACTTGCCTGGACGGCAAGATGGATTTCGACTCCAATGCGCTNTATCGCCATCCGGANATCATGGAGCTTCGCGACNTAGACGAAGAAGATCCGATGGAGATCGAGGCTTCCAAGCATGACCTGGCCTTCATCAAGCTTGATGGAAATATCGGCTGCCTCGTGAACGGGGCCGGTTTGGCAATGGCGACGCTTGATATCATCAAGCTCTATGGTTGCGAGCCGGCGAACTTTCTCGACGTCGGCGGTTCTGCTCCGAAGGAACGCGTGAAGGCAGCGTTCGAGATCATTCTCAATGATCCGGCAGTAAAGGGCATTCTCGTCAATATCTTCGGTGGAATCATGCGCTGCGATATCATCGCTGAAGGCGTGGTTGCTGCCTCCAAGGAACTTGGTGTCACCGTGCCGTTGGTGGTTCGCCTCGAAGGCACCAACGTTGAGCGCGGCAAGGAAATCCTTCAGGAGTCGGGATTGGCTATTNTGCCGGCCGATAACCTGGCTGATGCCGCCAAGAAGATCACAGATGAAGTCAAGAAGATTGGCTAACGCCAATCGGCAGTCGAATTTGAGACAGGGAAGTTAGAACTATGGCGATCCTCGTCGACGCGAATACTAAGGTTATCTGCCAGGGCTTCACCGGTAGTCAGGGCACTTTTCATACGCAGCANGCTATTGCTTATGGCACCAAGGTGGTCGGCGGCGTAACACCTGGCAAAGGTGGTACGCAGCATGAAGCAAGCGATCTTGCGGCGTTGCCGATCTTCGATACCGTGGCAGANGCCAAGGAGAAGACCGGGGCTGANGCAACCTCGATTTATGTTCCGCCGCCATTTGCCGGNGACGCAATTTTGGAGGCAATTGACGCGGANATTCCGCTGATTGTCTGTATTACCGAAGGCATTCCAGTAATGGATATGATCAAAGTGAAGCGTGCGCTCACTGGATCATCCTCGATTCTGCTTGGCCCTAACTGCCCGGGTGTNCTGACGCCAAACGCCTGCAAGNTCGGAATTATGCCGGGGAACATTTTCCGGAAAGGTAATGTTGGTATTGTTTCGCGGTCAGGCACACTGACNTATGAAGCCGTCAAGCAGACCACCGATGCTGACCTTGGTCAGTCAACGGCTGTCGGAATTGGTGGTGATCCCGTAAAGGGGCTNGACTTCATAAATGTGCTTGAAATGTTCTTGGCTGATGATGAAACGCAGTCAATCATCATGATTGGTGAGATTGGTGGCTCCGCAGAAGAGGATGCTGCTGAGTTCATCAAGCGTGAAGCTGCGCNTGGTCGCAANAAGCCNATGGCTGGCTTCATCGCGGGTACAACTGCGCCTCCAGGCCGCCGAATGGGACACGCTGGTGCGATCATTTCTGGTGGCAAAGGTGGTGCAGACGATAAGATTGAGGCTATGNGTTCAGCCGGTATTGCAGTTGCTGATAGTCCAGCGTCACTCGGAACAACCCTNGCTGGTGTTTTGCAGGGTTAAATGACCAAAATTTTNGCAANGTNCCGGNTGTGATAAGTAAAGCGTCCTTAGGGGCGCTTTTTTCGTAGTAACAGACTGTTGTGCGGGTTGAACATATTCTCCATATGGAACAGTGGTCCTTGCTGCAGAATATGTTCTTGATATCTGACAGCTCAAATTCGAATCGACCGGAGGCGACACGCCGATGTCCCGTCAAGCGCTTAATGAGTCATTCTCCCTCACCTCTTTCCTCAATGGCGTCAATGCCGCCTACATCGAAGAGATGCAGTCCATATACCAGCGCAATCCTGGAGCGGTGAGCGATGAGTGGCGGCTCTTCTTCGAGAGTTTGCACGAGGAGCAAGGTGCTGCAGTCCCTGAGTCTGATGGGCCGTCCTGGGGTGTTCCGTTGGGCCGGCTCCAAAACGGTAATGGTTCAGCCGATACCTTGGCGGCGCTGACCGGTGATTACAGCCAGGCTGAGCAGTATATTCAGGGCCAGCTTCAAGCGCGGGCGGTTCAGGGTGGTGTCGATCTGTCGATGGCTGCCTCGCTGCGTGCGACACAAGATTCGATCCGGGCACTGATGCTAATTCGTTCGCACCGGGTCATGGGGCACCTCGCAGCGAAATTGGACCCGCTTGGACTGACTGAGCCAGGTGCGCATCACGAATTGTTGCCGGAGACGTATGGATTTACCGAGGCTGATTATGATCGGCCGATTTTCATCGACTATGTGCTGGGGCTTGAGACCGCAACAATCCGTCAGATCCTTCGTATCTTGAGACGAACATATTGCGAAAGCATCGGCGTTGAGTTCATGCATATCACGACGCCCGCGCAGAAGGCCTGGATCCAGGAACGGATTGAGGGCGAGGAAAAAGAAGTCAGCTTCACCGTTGAGGGCAAGAAAGCCATCCTGAATAAGCTGATTGAAGCTGAGGCATACGAGAAATTCTGTGATGTCAAATACACCGGCACCAAGCGATTTGGTTTGGACGGCGGTGAATCAATGGTTCCTGCGCTTGAGCAGATCATCAAACGAGGTGGCCAGCTTGGCGTGAAAGAGATCGTGATGGGTATGGCCCACCGTGGTCGCCTGAATGTGCTTGCTAACGTGATGGGTAAACCTCACCGTGCGATCTTCAACGAATTCAAGGGCGGATCTTTCAAGCCTGATGACGTTGAGGGCTCGGGTGACGTCAAGTACCACCTCGGTGCTTCCTCTGACCGCTCTTTCGATGGTAACAACGTTCACCTCTCACTGACGGCCAACCCGAGCCACCTCGAAATTGTTGATCCGGTTGTACTCGGTAAGGTCCGTGCCAAACAGGACCAGCATGGCGATACCGAGCGCTCAGAAGTACTTCCTCTGCTCATCCACGGTGATGCAGCGTTCGCTGGCCAAGGTGTGGTGGCTGAGTGTTTCGGTCTTTCCGGCCTCAGAGGACACAGAACCGGTGGTTCTATACACTTCGTAATAAACAATCAGATCGGTTTCACCACGAACCCACGTTTCTCGCGTTCTTCACCCTACTGCTCTGATGTAGCACGGATGATTGAAGCGCCAATCTTCCACGTCAATGGTGACGACCCGGAGTCCGTCGTGCACGTGGCAAAGATTGCGACTGAGTTCCGTCAGAAGTTTGGTAAGCCGGTCGTCATTGATATGTTCTGCTATCGCCGGTTCGGTCACAATGAGAGTGACGAGCCGATGTTCACGCAGCCGATCATGTACCGCAAGATTAAGTCTCATCCGACGACGGCAACGATCTATTCCAAGCAGTTGGTTGACGAAGGCGTGATGTCTAGCGATGAAGCGGATGAGATGCGCGCGAACTTCCGCTCAATGTTGGATAGTGAATTTGCCGCAGCCGACAGCTACAAGCCGAACAAGGCTGACTGGTTGGATGGCAAATGGTCGGGAATTGGTTTTGCTGAAGATGATGCGCGGCGCGGTAAGACTGGTGTTGAACTGGATACGTTGAAAGACGTCGGTCGCCAGATCACAACATTGCCAAACGATTTCAATGCGCACCGAACCGTCAAGCGCCTTATTGATCGCCGTCGGCAGATGGTGGAGAGGGGCGAAGGCATTGACTGGGGCATGGCCGAGCATTTGGCTCTCGGCACTCTTATGAATGACAAGTTCCCAGTTCGCCTATCAGGCCAAGATGTGGAGCGTGGAACATTTTCGCAGCGACATGCCGTTCTGACAGATCAAGATTCTGAGAGGCAATATACACCTCTGAATTCGGTGGCGCCGGATCAAGCATCGTTCGAAGTGATTAACTCGATGCTGTCCGAAGAGGCAGTGCTGGGATTTGAATACGGCTATACGCTTGCTGAACCGAATGCGATTACCCTTTGGGAGGCGCAGTTTGGTGACTTTGCCAATGGCGCACAGGTTGTGATCGACCAGTTTATCTCGTCAGGTGAACGTAAGTGGCTGCGCATGAGTGGCCTGGTCCTCTTGCTACCACATGGCTACGAGGGGCAGGGGCCAGAACACTCATCAGCGCGTATCGAGCGCTACTTGCAGCTCAGTGCCGAAGATAACTGGCAGGTGGCTAACTGCACGACGCCTGCCAACTACTTCCACATATTGCGGCGTCAGCTGCACCGGAATTTCCGCAAGCCGCTGGTACTGTTCACGCCGAAGTCGTTGCTGCGGCACAAGCGGGTTGTCTCCACTCTGTCGGAAATGACAGTCGATACGACATTCCATCGTCTTCTCTGGGATGATGCTGATGTCAAATATCATCCGAGCAGCCGGACACCGATCGATCTTAAGCCTGACAATGAGATTCGACGTGTAGTCTTGTGCTCGGGCAAGGTTTACTACGACCTCCTCGAGGCACGGGAAGAAGCAGGCCAGAACGATGTTTATCTCCTACGCGTTGAGCAACTCTATCCGTTCCCGGCGCGGGCTTTGATCGACGAACTTGGTCGATTCCCGCAGGCAGAAATTGTTTGGTGTCAGGAAGAACCTCGTAATATGGGTTGCTGGACTTTTGTCGATCCCAACATCGAGTGGGTTCTTGAGCATGTCGACGCAAAGTATAAGCGCGCGCGTTATGTTGGTCGTGCCGCCGCCGCATCCACAGCTACAGGTCAGTTGTCGCGTCACATTGACGAACAAAAGACCCTCGTTGAAGAAGCTTTGTCCGAATAGTACGCACAGTCATAACTGTCTGGCTCTGCAGTGGGCCGAGCAAAAGGAATTGAGCAGATGGCAATCGAAATTCGGGTTCCGACACTCGGTGAGAGCGTAACGGAAGCCACCGTTGGTCAGTGGTTTAAAAAGACTGGTGATGCGGTAGCTATCGATGAACCGCTCTGTGAGTTGGAAACCGACAAGGTGACGGTAGAAGTACCATCGCCAACTGCCGGTGTGATGGGCGCAATTTCCGCTGAAGAAGGTGCAACAGTCGAAGTTGGTGCGCTGCTTGGATCCGTGAATGAAGGTGAAGGCGGTGCTGCAGCACCTGCCCCGGCTGCGAGCAGCGCACCAACTTCGACTGTTGCACCTGCTGCCGAGGCGGCATCGGCTCCAGCTGGCGATATGCCGCCCTCACCTGCTGCCCGCAAGATTCTCGAAGAGAAGGGCGTAGACCCAGCCGGTGTTGCCGGATCAGGAAAGCGTGGTCAGGTACTTAAAGAGGATGCGATGGCTGCCTCCTCAGGTGGTGCCGCGTTGATGCCCGCTTCATTGGCACCAGCTCCGGTTCCAACGCAGCAGATGCGTGCACCAGTGGTTCCAAATGATGCAGCGCGTGAAGAACGTGTCCGCATGACGCGACTTCGTCAGACCATTGCCCGCCGTCTGAAGGATGCGCAGAACACGGCTGCGATGTTGACGACATTCAATGATGTCGATATGTCAGCCGTCATGAATTTGCGTTCCGAATACAAGGAATTGTTTGAGCGCCGCCATGGTGTGAAGCTCGGATTTATGAGCTTCTTTGTGAAGGCCTGCATTCAGGCTCTGAGAGAGATTCCAGCTGTGAATGCGGAGATCGACGGCCAGGATCTGATCTACAAGAATTATTACCATGTCGGTGTGGCTGTGGGCACGGACAAAGGTCTGGTGGTACCTGTCATCCGAGAGGCTGATCGTATGAGCCTGGCTGAGATCGAGATGGCGATTACCGACTTCGGTAAGCGAGCTCGTGATGGCAAGCTAGGTATCGAGGAAATGCAGGGCGGAACGTTCACGATTTCGAACGGTGGTGTCTACGGTTCGATGTTGTCGACGCCAATTCTTAATGCACCTCAATCCGGTATTCTTGGTATGCATCGGATCGAGCAAAGACCTGTGGTGTTGAAGGATGGATCAATTGCGGCCCGTCCCATGATGTATCTAGCTCTGAGTTATGACCACCGGATTGTCGATGGTAAGGAAGCCGTGACATTCCTAGTCCGGGTTAAGGAGTGTCTGGAAGATCCACAGCGCTTCATCCTTGAGCTGTAACCACTCTCTTCTCATGCCCGTTTGGGTAAGCCTCAACGAGGGACAGTCTGACCATGTCTTATGATCTTGTCGTAATCGGCACCGGGCCGGGCGGCTATGTTTGTGCTATTCGCGCGGCGCAGCTGGGAATGAAAGTTGCCGTCGTAGAAAAGCGTGCAACCCATGGCGGGACCTGCCTCAATGTCGGTTGTATTCCTTCAAAGGCGCTCCTACATGCATCTGAGCTCTATGAGGAAGCTGGCCACGGCTTCGCCGATATGGGCATCAACGTTGCTCCGTCACTGGACCTCGGTAAGATGTTGGGGTTCAAGGATGAGGGTATCAAGGGCAATGTTGATGGCGTTGCCTACCTTCTGAAGAAGAACAAGATTGACCCGTTCCATGGCGTCGGGAAGATCCTTTCCGCCAGTCAGGTGCAAGTGACGTCTGGTGCCGGTGAAACTCAGGTTCTTGAAACAAAGAACGTCGTTATTGCTACTGGTTCCGATGTGGCGCGCCTGCCTGGTATTGAGATTGACGAGAAGACAGTTGTCTCTTCCACGGGCGCTCTTGAATTGCCCACAGTTCCTAAGAAATTGCTCGTGATTGGTGCTGGTGTCATTGGTCTTGAGCTTGGCTCTGTTTGGCGGCGGCTCGGTTCCGAGGTTCTGGTTGTTGAATTCCTGGATCGCATTATTCCAGGCATGGATGGCGAGGTTGCGAAGCAATTCCAGCGCGTTCTGGAAAAGCAGGGTATGAGCTTCAAACTGGGTTCAAAAGTTACCGCTGTTGCGCGGTCCGCAAACGGTCGCACAGTGACAATTGAACCTGTGGCGGGTGGTGATGCCGAGACAGTTGAAGCGGATGTAGTCCTCGTTTGCATCGGAAGGGTGCCGTACACCGAAGGCCTCGGTCTGGAAGAAGCCGGTGTGCAAATGGACGATCGTAAGCGGGTGGCTGTAGACGAGCACCTGCAGACTTCTGTGCCTGGTATCTATGCGATTGGGGACGTCATTGCAGGTCCCATGCTAGCCCACAAGGCCGAAGATGAAGGCATTGCCATAGCTGAGCGGCTCGCAGGTCAGGCCGGCCATGTGAATTATGACGTCATTCCAAATGTGATCTACACAAGCCCGGAAGTGGCCTCAGTTGGCAAGACCGAAGAAGAGCTCAAGGACGCTGGTGTATGCTACACAGTCGGAAAGTTTCCTTTCACAGCCAATGGTCGTGCAAAGGTAAACCGCACCACTGATGGATTTGTAAAGGTTTTGGCAGATGCTGCCACGGATCGTGTATTGGGTGTTCACATGGTCGGGCCGCACGTAGGTGAGTTGATCGCTGAAGCTGCCGTTATTATGGAATTTGGTGGCTCTGCGGAAGATCTGGCAAGAACATGCCATGCCCACCCGACGCTGACTGAAGCTGTCAAAGAGGCAGCGCTCGCAGTCGATAAACGTGCGATACATATGTAATGGTGCGCTGGGTGAGTGGGTTGCCTTCGGGCAATGATTGAATGAGCCAGTTCGGATTACCCTCATCCGGCTCGAATTTGGCAGATGGCGACAGAGGCCGTCTGCTCTTAGGCATCGGCATGATCATTCTTGCGATGTCAATCATCCCAATTATGGATGGCATCGCTAAACATCTGACGTCGTCCTTGGACACGATGCAGATCGTGTGGGGGCGATACTTCTTCCATTTTGTTTTGTTTCTGCCGTTGGTCCTTTATTGGCATGGTTCAGCAACTTTTCGCCCAAAGCGACCCGTGCTCCAGATTATGCGCGGCGCATTTTTGTTGTGCTCGACTTTCTGTTTCTTCTCGGCCATTGGGACATTGCCATTGGCCGATGCTTTGGCTGTTGTCTTTGTCTTTCCATTTATCGTGACGGCGCTCTCTCCTGTTCTGTTGGGCGACAGTGTCGGTGTCTATCGCTGGACGGCCGTGTTGGTTGGCTTTGCAGGGGCTCTGGTCGTGATACAGCCCGGCTTCTCCAACATATCAGTCGGCACGTTCTGGGCGCTTGCCGCTGGATCAATATATGCGTTTTACGTGTTGGCCACCCGGAAGCTTGCGGGCTCCGACCCAACGCTTGTGACTTTGCTCATGACGGGCCTGGTAGGTACGCTTGTCAGTAGCGTAGCCTTGCCTTGGTTCTGGTCTCAACCGACGGCCTTTGAGCTATTGCTGATGGTTCTGACAGGATTACTGGCAGCTATTGGCCATTACCTCATTATCCTAGCCCATGAATATGGCACGGCACCGCAACTGGCTCCATTTGCCTACTTCGAGATCGTGGCGACAACGATTGTCGGTCTTCTAGCGTTTGGCGACTTTCCTAGTGCGGTTACGTGGATCGGAATTGCATTGATCGTGTTAAGCGGGCTTGTGATTGGATGGCGCGAGGCTGTGCGTGGTGGTCAGGCCTAGCATAGCGCCTGTTAAATGAACTGCAGTGGCGAGTCTCTCGTTTTGGGCTAGTATGACGGTCAAACCTGGAGCCCGGACATGCGATTAGCTGCGATTCTTCTTGTCTGCCTGATGTCGATGATTGCTTCGGTTGGATCTCCTTCGGCACAATCTGGACCGCAGGAAGGGAGCGAGCAATGGCGTTCTCAACACCAGCAAAAACTTACAGATCTGTTCAAGCGGTTGAAAGCTTCGAAGGTCGAGGCTGATGCTAAGCAGTTGGCTGGGCAGATTTGGGCGCTCTGGCATCAATCCGGAGACAGTGATGTTGACCTTCTAATGCGGCAAGCGCGGCGGATGTCGAAACTTGGCCGTCATGAGGCCGCCATTGCGATCATCGACAAGGCACTGCATTTGGCACCAAAGTACTCAGAGGCATGGAACCTGCGGGCGACGGTCCTGTTCTATATGGGACGCGATACTGAGTCAGTCATTAATATCCAGCGCACGCTTGCACTTGAACCACGACATTTTGGTGCACTCGCCGGAATGACGCTGATTAATATGCGTGCCAAGAATTGGTATGGCGCGCTTAAGTCACTCCGGCTTGCGCTGAAGATTCATCCGTTCCTGAATGAGAGAAACTTGGTGCCTCGACTAGAGCAGCTTGCCAAGGATCAGGATCTTTAGTCCGCCCTACTTGCTCGCGCCAGCGCTTTAGAAGTTTTCGACCCACGGCCTTAGTTCAACTTCCCATGTCCACGCAGACCTCGGTTGATTGACGATTGAAAGATACGTCTCAGCGATCGCATCGGGATCGAGGTATTTGTCGACCGGGTCACTGGCGCTTTCCTGGCGCCCTTTCTCCGGATTTCGAACGCCACCATCGATTACAAAATGCGCAACATGAATATTCTGCGGAGCGAGTTCTCGTGCAAGGGACTGTGCCAGACCGCGCAGGGCGAACTTGCCCATAGCAAATGCTGTCGATCGGGCGTAGCCCTTGACGCTAGCCGATGCGCCGGTGAACAGAATATTCCCATGACCCTGCTTGATCATCCGCTTCGCTGCTTCTTGAGCAACCAGGAAGCCGCCGAAAGCTGAAATGTTGATTGCTTGAGCGACGTCTGCTGGCGGTAGGTCAACGATAGTTCCAGGTACGCGTTGGCTGGGATTGTAGAGAACGACGCCAATCTCTCCGAATGAGCAGTCAAGCTCGTCAAAGACAGCGTTGACTTCTTCTATTTTAGTTGCGTCGCATGAAATGGTTGCGGCGCCGGTTTCCGATGCCAAAGCTGATAGCTTGTCGGTGTTGCGTGCGGTAAGAGCGAGCTTATAGCCTTCACGAGCGAGTAGGCGTGCGAAAGATGCGCTGATGCCACTGCCGGTGCCAACGATCAATGCGGTCTTGGACATGTTGTCAGATCCTTATGCTTGTCACGGGAGCTGGACGGACCTTGCGGCAAAGGTTGCCATTTTAGCAAGTCACACTTGAGATAATTGAGGTCGGCTTGCTATGCGCGAGGATGCGCTGCATCGTAGACAGCCAGTAGGCGATCGCGTTCGACTTCAGTGTACGATTGCGTCGTTGATAACGAAGCGTGACCGAGTAGTTCCTGGATCTGGCGGAGGTCCGCACCAGCAGACAACAGGTGGGTCGCAAATGAGTGGCGGAGCGTGTGCGGAGTTGCGTTGTGCGGGAGGCCAAGTGTTTCCCGCAGCTTCGCCACCGCCAATTGAATAATCCTCGGTGATAGCGGTCCGCCCTTTACACCGACGAACAATGGATCTTCCGGTTCCAGCGGATAAGGGCAAAGTTCAACGTAAGCTTCTATCGCATCGATCGTGATCGGCAATACGGGGACCAAGCGTTCTTTGTTGCCCTTACCGATAATGCGGATGGTATTGCGGTTGGGCTCTGGTCGTTCGCTGACAAGGATTGAGAGTGCCTCGGAGATCCGCAATCCAGCACCGTAGAGCAAAAGAAGCACGGCGTTATCGCGCGCAGCAACCCAATCAAGGTCTCTTTCAGTTCTGGCCTCGACAATATCTTTGGCTTTGATTTCCGTGAGGGGCCGCGGCAGAGAACGCGGTACCTTTGGCATTGTTACCTGCAAGATCGCGCGATTGCGCAGCAGCTCTTCTGCTTCCAACCAGCGAAAGAAGGACCTTAGAGCGGACAGCGTTCGTGCTAGTGAACGGCTTGATGCGCCTTGGTCTCGTCGCGCAGCCATAAATGACCGAAACGTTTGCGTATTGATCTCGTCGACGTCTTTCAGGAGTGGTGATTGCCCGAAATATCTGGCGATGTGGAGCTGAAACTGTTCCGCGTCACGGGCATATGACCGATAGGTGTTCTCTGAGTGTCCGCGTTCAGATCTAAGGTGCTCTAACCAGGCCAGTACCACCCGATCAAGTGGGCTGCTATCTGAAAGACCGTGATGTGTCATCTGAAGATCTGTGTGTTCTTGGTATGAGCCTGTAGTGGCCGAACCTATACCATACGTTCAGGCCGATTTGGTTAACAAAGGCTTACCAGGCATCCGTGCCGGTGCCGTGGGATAAGTCGAAAGGGACGATCGTTAGCAATGGGTCCTCTGATATCCTTCGCATGTTCAACTCGGAATTCGATGCATTAGGAGCACTGCCGGCGATTATTATCCTGAGGCCTTGCGATCGGAAAATGATAGCGTCAATGATCGTGTCTATGAAACGCTTGACTGGCTTGAAGCTCGACTGGCCGACCAACGGTTCCTCGTCTGAAGTCCGACTACGGAGGCGGACTGGCGACTATTTCCAACGCTGGTGCGTTTTGATGCGGTCTGTCACGGGCACTTCAAGTGCAATCGGCAGAGACTGCTAGACGATCCGATCGTATGGGTCCACACGCGTGATCTCTACCAGCAGCCCGGTATCGCCGAGACAGTCGACATGAAACATATTCGCAAGCACTATTATTCGAGTGAGGAAAGCGTGAATTCAACACGCGTTGTTGCCATCGGGCCTGAATTGGCCTTCAACGAGCCCTTTGGGCGCGAAACGTTGCCTTAGTTCGACGCTATTGCAGCGTCGTGTTGATATACTCCGCCAAGAGTGATCTCTGTCCTGCCCTAATCCATGGGGTACCCTATGGGCAGTGATTCGTTTGTCGGTCGTGTTTAGTCAGGTCTGATTTTGTCCAAGCTGTTGGAACTTGCAGGGGATCCCAATGCAACGCTTCACCGCGTGCCCGTGGTGCTGCCTGTGGCATTGGACCAGAGCTATGACTATTTGCTTGGCGAGGAGGGACCCGTTGAGCCAGGCACATTCGTGCTGGTTCCATTTGGCCCGCAGGTCCGGATCGGCGTTGTGTGGGATGAGCCGGTTGGACTGCAAAAGCCTGTCGCACTAAACAAGTTGAAAGCATTGGCTGGTCGGGTTGATGTTCCTAAGCTTCCAATAGACTCAATGCGGTTTGCGGAGTGGATCTGCAAATACACGCTGTCGCCGCTCGGAATGGTCGTCCGTATGATGATGGGCGCACGCTCGGCGTTCGAGCCTGAGAAGGTCAAGTTTGGCGTTCAGATTGTTCCGGATGCGCAACTGCCCGCACGCATGACGCCGACACGGCAGAAGGCAATCGAGATTGCTGGCGATGGTCTTATTAGAGCCAAGTCTGAGTTGGCGAAGGCTGCGGGTTGCACCACGGGTGTCGTCGATGGACTGGTGCAGGCCGGTGTGCTTGTCGATGTTGCGATTCCGGAACGTACCTATCCGCAACCGCGTCCTGACCACAAAACTGTCGAGTTCAGTGATGATCAGGAGGTCGCCGTCCATGCTTTGCGCGCATCCATCGATTCGAAGGCGTTTTCGGTTACGCTGTTGGACGGCGTAACTGGTTCCGGCAAGACGGAAGTTTATTACGAGGCCGTGGCGGCAGCGTTGGAGCAAGGCCGGCAGGTTTTGATCATGCTGCCCGAAATTGCGCTGACCAGTCAGTTCATGGGTCGATTCGAAGCGCGCTTCGGCTGTTCGCCGGTGGAGTGGCATTCCGCGCTCGGTTCGGCAGAGCGTGGCCGCATTTGGAAGGCCGTCGGGTCGGGTAAGGCACGATGTGTTGTTGGTGCTCGCTCAGGTTTGTTCCTGCCTTATACGGATCTCGGTCTGGTCGTAATCGACGAAGAGCATGACGGCGGCTTCAAACAGGATGATCGGGTCAACTATCAGGCACGGGACATGGCTGTCGTGCGTGCCAGCCTGGGTAAGTTTCCGATTGTTCTGGCTTCTGCGACGCCGTCGATCGAAAGCCATGTCAACGCGCGCACGGGGCGCTATCGCCATGTTGTTTTGCCGGGTCGGTTCTCCGGCGTCGAGCTACCAGAAGTCTCGGCGATCGATATGCGCAATGATCCGCCGGAGCAGGGATGTTGGCTGTCACCTAAGCT
Source organism: Filomicrobium sp. (assembly GCA_002689605.1). Lineage (GTDB taxonomy): Bacteria > Pseudomonadota > Alphaproteobacteria > Rhizobiales > Hyphomicrobiaceae > Tectiglobus. Next base: position 45,749 of record NZGY01000071.1, on the reverse strand, counting down.
GGTGAATGCCATCAAGGATACGCTGGAGCAGGAACGCCAAAGTCTTCTGTTTCTCAATCGCCGAGGTTATGCCCCGTTAACACTCTGTCGTTCTTGTGGTCACCGGATCGAATGTCCGCAGTGTTCAGCATGGCTTGTCGAGCACCGTTTCCGTCGCCGGCTCAATTGTCATCACTGCGGGTTCTCACTGCCACTTCCCGAGAAGTGCCCGAAATGTGGGGAACAAGACAGCCTGGTTGCGTGTGGCCCCGGAGTGGAGCGTATCTCCGAAGAAGTGACAGAGCGCTTTCCAGAATCGCGCACTGTCATTCTTTCGAGTGATCTCATTCCCGGCCTCACGGAGATGCGTGAGATCATCGCCAAGATCGAGGCAGGTGAAGCGGATATTATTATTGGCACCCAGATTGTTGCGAAGGGTCACCACTTTCCTGATCTTGCCACGGTCGGCATTGTCGACGGCGATCTCGGACTTGTTGGCAATGCGGACCCTAGGGCTGGCGAAAGATCTTTCCAGCTGATGCATCAGGTTACCGGGCGCGCGGGGCGAGCGATGGTGCGAGGCCGTGGGTTTGTGCAAACCCATCAGGCTGATCATCCTGTCATGCAGGCTATCGTGAACGGCGACCGAGATGCCTTTGTCGAGTACGAAATAAGGCAGCGCCAAATCGGGTTCTTGCCGCCTTACGGGCGTCTTGCCGGGCTTGTTATTTCAGCGCGGGACAAGGAACTTGCGGAACTGTTCGCTCGTGATGTCGTCCGCCACGCGCCGCAATCAGAGAAGATCTCGGTACTGGGGCCAGCTGAAGCGCCACTGGCAGTCGTCAGAGGCAGGCATCGCTGGCGGTTGCTTGTCAAGGCACCTCGCGAGATTGATATGCAAAGTTACTTGCGGGAGTGGCTCAGTCAAATTCCCGCGATTAAGGGCGATATTCGCCTGAACGTTGACGTGGACCCCTACAACTTCCTGTGAGTTGTCGCCATTTCCAGTACGACAACAAATTTCGCAAGGAGATAAGGCGATGGCCGTCACCACAGTTCGCAGCACTTTTGCAGGTCACGATGGTGGCGAGTTAGCTGCCAGATTGGATATGCCTGTAGGGCCGGTTCGCGGCTATGCATTGTTTGCGCACTGCTTTACGTGCTCGAAGGATCTATTTGCAGCTAGGCATATTGCGCAGAGTTTGGCTCAGCATGGATTTGCAGTGTTGCGGTTTGACTTTACCGGGCTCGGCTCGTCCTAAGGTGAGTTTGCCAACACCAACTTCAGCTCTAACGTTCAGGATCTGCTGCGAGCGGCTGACTATTTGCGGGAGAACTTTGAGGCGCCATCGATCCTGGTTGGTCATTCTCTCGGGGGAGCAGCTGTGTTGGCCGCTGCGGGTGACATCCCAGAAGTCAAGGGTGTGGCAACCATTGGTGCGCCATCGGATGTTGGTCACGTGCTACATCAGTTCGGCGGCTCACTCGATGAAATCCGCGAAAGTGGGAAGGCGGAAGTCAGTCTTGCAGGGCGACCGTTCACGATTACCAAGAATTTTGTCGATGATGCTGAAGGCAGCCGGTTGGAAGACCGGATTGCCACAATGAAGAAAGCACTTCTGGTTCTCCATTCGCCCACTGATCAGACTGTGGGCATTGAGAATGCGAGTAAGGTTTTTGTTGCTGCGAAGCATCCCAAGAGTTTCATTTCCCTAGATAATGCCGAACATTTGGTCTCGAAACCTGCCGATGCGGCCTATGCAGCAGGGTTGATTTCGGCGTGGGCCTCGAGGTTTGTTCCGGAAGCGGATGTTTCGGAGGAAGCGAGTGAGGCCGTTTTGGTCACAGAGACCGGTCTGGGCAAATTCACCAATGCTGTGACCATTGGGCGTCATCGGTTGACCGCTGATGAGCCGAAATCAGTGGGCGGATTAGATGCTGGGCCGTCACCTTATGACTATCTGTCTATCGCGCTCGGGACTTGCACGGCGATGACGTTGAGAATGTATGCCGGCTACAAGAATCTAGCACTTGGCAAGGTCAGCGTTGAAGTTTCTCACGGCAAGGTTGCTGCTGATCACTGCACGGATTGCGGCGAGGCTGCAGAAGGGCGTGGCGGCAAGATCGACCGATTCGAGCGCATTATTTCAGCAGACGGAGAGGTTGATCCTGAAATTCGAGAGAAACTGATCGAAATTGCCGGTAAGTGTCCAGTTCATCGCACATTGGAGAGTTCCGCAGCTGTCGTGACAAAGGTACTCTAATACAACTTAACCGTCTCTGGGTGCGGTTGTTTTTGGCGGACCAGCTACGACCTTAGAATAGGTTCCGCCAAATGCGGCATTGCGGCCCGATTCACGCGGTTGATAGCGCTCTAGACGCGTGGTAGGAACGCTGCGGCTTACAGGGGTCTACAAGCCGGGGCNGCTTGTNTCTTTATCCCCTGCTAGTGTCCCTCCTCAGCGCGGGTGATCGGCATAAAGAGCGGAGAATTCCGATTAGAATTCAATGCTTTCGCTCACCCCCTAACGCATGAAAGCGCGCGACGTGGCGACGGAAGACCAAATGATGGCCAGCGTACCGGGGCGGTACGCATCAGCGTTNTTTGAACTGGCTCAAGAGCAATCGCAGCTCCAGCCTGTTGAAAATGACCTCAACAGTATTCAGGCGATGCTGNATGAAAGCTCGGACTTGATGCGCATGGTGCGCAGTCCTGTTTTCTCTGCAGATGATCAATTGAAGGCTCTCGATGCCTTGTTGGGTCAAGCCGGNATTGGTGGCCTTGCACTCAATTTTGTGAAGCTTATTGTGCGTAACCGGCGCCTNTTTGCTTTGCCTGATATGATCAAGGCATTTCGGACGCTGGCGGCCGGCGCNCGCGGTGAAGTTGAAGCAGATGTCGCTAGTGCGACAGCGCTGAATGACAGCCAGTTGCAGGCGCTGAAAGAAACNCTGAAAGCNTCTATTGGAAAGGANGTTCAGATCAACGCATCTGTCGATCCTTCACTNCTTGGCGGTCTCGTCGTAAAAGTCGGCAGCCGCATGATCGATTCATCGCTTCGTACGAAGCTCTCCACGCTTAAATTGCGCATGAAAGAGGTTGGCTAATGGACATCCGGGCCGCTGAGATCTCCTCAATTCTGAAGGAGCAAATCCAAAACTTCGGCCAGGAGGCANAAGTCTCNGAGATTGGCCAGGTGCTTTCCGTCGGTGACGGTATTGCCCGTGTTTACGGCTTGGACAATGTCCAGGCAGGTGAAATGGTCGAGTTTCCTGGTGGCATCCGCGGGATGGCTTTGAACCTGGAAGCNGACAACGTTGGTGTTGTTCTTTTCGGCGACGACCGTGCGATTAAAGAAGGCGACACGGTTAAGCGGACCGGTGCCATTGTGGAAGTNCCTGTCGGACGTGGTCTNTTGGGCCGCGTTGTCGATGGCCTGGGCAATCCGATCGACGGCAAAGGGCCAATTGAAGGCGCCGANATGAGCCGGGTTGATGTCAANGCGCCTGGTATTCTTCCACGGAAATCGGTTCATGAGCCNATGTCGACCGGCCTGAAGGCGATCGATGCTNTGATCCCTGTTGGTCGTGGCCAGCGGGAATTGATCATTGGTGACCGCCAGACTGGTAAGACNGCGATCATCCTGGACACCTTCCTGAACCAAAAACCAATGCATGCCGGCGATGACGAGGACCAGAAGCTGTACTGCNTTTATGTTGCGGTTGGTCAGAAGCGTTCAACCGTTGCGCAGTTCGTTAAGGTGCTAGAAGAGAGCGGCGCAATGGAGTACTCCGTTGTTGTTGCTGCCACGGCTTCAGACGCTGCTCCGATGCAGTTCCTTGCGCCATTCACTGGCTGCGCCATTGGTGAATACTTCCGTGACAACGGCATGCATGCTGTNATCGGTTACGACGACCTTTCGAAGCAGGCGGTTGCTTATCGCCAGATGTCGCTTCTACTGCGTCGCCCTCCTGGACGCGAAGCNTATCCNGGTGACGTTTTCTATCTCCACTCTCGCCTGCTTGAGCGCGCTGCNAAGCTCAATGATGACAACGGCAACGGTTCACTGACAGCTTTNCCAGTTATTGAGACTCAGGCGAACGACGTTTCTGCTTACATCCCGACCAACGTGATTTCGATCACTGATGGTCAGATCTTCCTNGAGACTGACCTGTTCTACCANGGTGTTCGCCCGGCTGTGAACGTCGGTCTCTCAGTTTCTCGCGTGGGCTCTTCAGCNCAGATTAAGGCGATGAAGCAGGTGGCTGGTTCGATCAAAGGTGAGCTGGCGCAGTATCGCGAGATGGCTGCTTTCGCCCAGTTTGGTTCGGATNTGGANGTTGCNACGCAGCGCATGCTTGCTCGTGGTGAGCGACTNACNGAGCTACTCAAGCAGGCCCAGTTCTCTCCGCTTAAGACGGAAGAGCAGGTCTGTGTGATCTTCGCGGGCACGAAGGGTTTTCTCGACGGAATTCCGACGTCCGCTGTTGGAAAGTTCGAGGAGCAGTTCCTGGTTTACATGCGTGACACCGGCAAAGGCCTGCTTGATACCATCCGCAATGAGGCGCAGTTGAGTTCCGACAGCGAAGACAAGTTAACCGGCATGCTCGACGACTTCTCCAAGGGCTTCGCGGCCTAAATCGAAACCAGCTGAACTCAGGAAACGGCGGAGTTTCGGATGCCAAGCCTCAAGGATCTCAGAAATCGTATCGCCTCGGTGACGGCCACGCGCAAGATCACCAAGGCGATGCAGATGGTGGCTGCAGCCAAGCTGCGCCGCGCACAGGAAGCTGCCACAGCCGCGCGGCCTTATGCGCAGCGTATGGATGCTGTTCTTGCCAATTTGAACAAAGGTTTGACGAGCAAGGAAGGCGCATCGCCGTTGCTGGTTGGCACCGGCAAGGAGGACGTGCATCTGCTGGTCGTGATGACGGCGGAACGTGGCCTTTGCGGGGGTTTCAACTCGAACATTGCTCGTTTGGCACGCCAAGATGTCGTTCGACTGCAAGCGGCTGGAAAAACGGTCAAGCTGCTCTTCGTTGGCCGCAAGGGTTATGACGTACTCAAGCGCGAGTACGAGGCTCTTACGGTGGAGCGGATAGAGCTGAAGGATGTCAAGAACGTTGCGTTTGCGAACGCTGAAGATGTTGGCAAGAAGATCTTGTCGATGTTTGAGGCCGGGGAATTCGACGTTTGCACAATGTACTTCTCCGAATTCAAGTCGGTGATTTTGCAGGTGCCTTCCGCGTTGCAGTTGATTCCCGCGAAGCTTCCGGAAGCTGATGACGGTGAAGTGCAGGCCGCTGGCGCGGGAGCTGCATACGACTATGAGCCGAGTGAAGAAGAAATTCTCGGGTTCCTGCTGACCCGAAATATTTCGACCCAAATCTTCCGCGGGCTGCTTGAAAACTCAGCGTCTGAGCAAGGTGCCCGGATGTCTGCGATGGATAACGCGACGCGCAATGCGGGCGAGATGATCGATAAGCTGACCATCTCTTATAACCGACAGCGCCAAGCGCAGATTACTAAAGAACTAATCGAGATCATTTCGGGCGCAGAAGCGCTCTAATTCGAACATACGTGCACGAGGACAAAATCAATGGCTGAAAACATCGGAAGAATTCGGCAGGTTATGGGTGCTGTTGTCGACGTGCAGTTCGACGGCGAGTTGCCAGCAATTCTGAACTCACTTGAAACAAAAAATGACACGACCAAGTCGCGGGACAATCCCGACGGCCTCTTGGTTCTCGAAGTCGCTCAGCATTTGGGTGAGAACACGGTACGAACAATTGCGATGGACGCGACCGAAGGTTTGGTTCGCGGTCAGGAAGTGCGCGACACCGGCAATGCGATTTCTATCCCAGTTGGCGATGAAACACTTGGCCGGATCATGAACGTCATCGGCCAGCCAGTGGATGAAGCTGGGCCAATTGGTGCGTCGACTTCAAGACCGATCCACGCTGCTGCTCCTGAGTTGGCTGATCAGTCAACCGAGTCTGAGATCCTGATAACGGGTATTAAAGTTGTTGACTTGCTTGGTCCATATGCCAAGGGCGGCAAGATTGGTCTGTTCGGTGGTGCCGGTGTGGGTAAGACCGTTTTGATCATGGAATTGATCAACAACATTGCGAAGACACACGGTGGCTACTCAGTGTTCGCTGGCGTTGGTGAGCGGACCCGTGAAGGTAANGATCTGTATCACGAAATGATCGAATCCAAGGTGAACGTCGATCCAAAAGAGAACGGTGGCTCTGCAGCTGGATCGAAGTGCGCTCTGGTATANGGTCAGATGAACGAACCACCTGGTGCGCGCGCTCGTGTTGCTTTGAGTGGTNTGACNGTTGCTGANGATTTCCGCGACAANGGTCAGGACGTTTTGTTCTTCGTTGATAATATCTTCCGCTTCACTCAGGCGGGCTCGGAAGTGTCTGCTTTGTTGGGTCGTATCCCTTCTGCTGTTGGATATCAGCCGACATTGGGTACGGACATGGGCGGCATGCAGGAGCGCATTACGTCAACGACTAAGGGTTCGATTACGTCAGTGCAGGCCGTTTACGTTCCTGCTGACGACTTGACTGACCCTGCGCCTGCTTCGACGTTTGCGCACTTGGATGCAACCACGGTTCTTTCTCGTTCGATCGCGGAAAAGGGTATCTACCCTGCGGTTGACCCGCTCGACTCTACGTCTCGCATGATGGACCCGCGCATCCTTGGTGATGAACATTACGAAGTTGCAAGAAGCGTGCAGTCGACACTGCAACGTTATAAGGCACTTCAGGACATCATCGCGATCCTAGGTATGGATGAACTTTCCGAAGAGGATAAGTTGACGGTTGCTCGTGCTCGTAAGATCGAGCGCTTCCTCTCGCAACCATTTGACGTCGCTGAAGTCTTCACGGGTTCTCCTGGTGTCCAGGTTAAGCTGGAAGACACGATCAAAGGTTTCAAGGGTCTCGTCGCTGGCGATTATGACCATTTGCCTGAGCAGGCGTTCTACATGGTTGGCACCATCGAAGAAGCCATTGAGAAAGCAGAGAAACTCGCTGAGGCTGCGTAAGACTGCCTTGAATTTGGGCAGCTAGTGCGGGTGGTCCGGTGCAGGTTGTAGTTTGATTGTTGCGCAATTGTCTTGACGCGTTTGCCAATCCGCCATCTGACTATGGTTCGTGACTGAGCATTAAGATGTTGTTCGGTTGAGTGATTGGAGAAGGGGTCAAGAGCATGGCAGACGATAATGGTGGCAGCGCTGGTCCTACGGGCAAGTTCGGCCATTGTTGCGAGGAATTGAAAGAAGCCATTGCTGGCGAAGACTTTGAACCGATGATCAATGTGGGGGAAGACGGTATCCTCTATATGGCTGTCGGTCTAATTGAGCTCGAGGATGATGAACCAGGAATGGTAGATCATCCTGTGTTCTTTTGCCCGTTCTGCGGCACGAAAGTGCAAGATGCGGAAGTGGTGAGAGCACAGATTACCAGCGAGGGTGAGTTACCACAGTAGTGGTAAGATCGCTGATATAGAAATTGGAGCGGAGTGGCTTGCTGAGCGTGTTCCGCAAAGGGTTGGAACGAGGACGACATGGCTGAGTTTAGTTTTGAGCTTGTGAGCCCGGAGCGCGTACTGATGTCTGAATCAGTTGAGCATGTCGTCTTGCCAGGTAGTGAAGGCCTGTTAGGTGTTCTCTCTGGGCACTCGCCAGCTGTCGTCACCTTGAAGCCAGGCGTTATTTCGGTACTGTCTGGCAGCACGGTCAAGCGCAAGATCTACGTGCGCGGTGGTTTTGCTGAAATCAATCCTGAAACCGTAACTGTTCTTGCTGAACATGCCGTGGATACGGAAGCGGCGGACAAGGATGCGATTTCTTCAGAGCTATCGGTTGCAGAAGAAGATCTCGCCGATGCGAGTGACGATGATGCACGTTACATCGCACAATCGGCGATTGACGCATTAAAGTCGCTTTAAGCTACGAGTTATCTAAGTTCTTCTGAGCCTTAATAGGCATCGGCCTGTTAGGACGGTTCAGCGTATCTGCTGAGCTGCTCCATTACCCGTACGTAGACCTCACGCTTGAATGTCACAACACGCTGTGACACCTGCGCGGCGTCTGTCCAGCGCCAATCTTCAAACTCTTTCTTGTGGTCCTGACCTTCCGGTGGGTCGATATTTATTTCGGTATCGTCACCAGTAAACCGGAGTGCGAACCAGATCTGCTTTTGGCCTTTATAGCGTCCGCCCCACGCGTTTGCCTGTATTTCAGCTGGCAGGTCGTAGGTCAACCAGCCCTCTGTACGGCCAAGCACTACGGCGTTTTTGACACCGGTTTCTTCGAATAGTTCGCGATGGGCTGCAGTCTCGGGATCTTCGCCTTCATCGATGCCGCCTTGAGGCATCTGCCACCAATCGCCAGGCCCTTCTGCATCGCCGGGCGCATCAGCTCTTAGGCCCATCCAGACTTTGCCTTGCTGATTGATGAGCATCACCCCTACGCAAGGGCGGTAGGCATCGAGATTGGTATCGTCTGACATGATGAGGTTCTCACGACCAGCGTAGTCGCTGCAAAGTGGGCAATGGCATGAATGGCGGCAAGGGTGTTGGTCGTATTCTAGCCGCTGAGGCTCAACCACCAGCGATTTGGGGCAGTACCTGGACAGAGCTATCAGGCTCAATCGGCTGAATCAGTGTTTCTTGGTAGATTTGGCCGTCGATAGCGACGGCCAATCCGTCTTCTAGGTGTGGAGCGAGTTCTGGGAACTGCTCGCCAAGGCGCGCAAAAAGCTGGCGGATTGTGTTTGCCTCAACTTCCAGCTCGGTCACTCCGCCAGTGTACTGGCGGAGGTTTCCGATGAGTGTAACGTGCGCCATAGGCTTTATGCCTCAATTAGATCTTGAGGTTTGGATCGCCAGCTTCGCTTGCTGCATCGATCGCCTTGCGAACGCGTGGCGGCGACATGGGCAAGCTTTCGAAACGCAGACCGGTCGCATTNTCTACCGCGTTCGCGATAGCAGCCATTGGCGGGACGATAGGTGTCTCACCAACACCTCGAACACCGTATGGATGGCGAGGGTTNGGCACTTCGATGATGATGGTATCGATCATCGGGAGGTCCGAAGCNACAGGCACGCGGTAATCCAGGAAGCCAGCGTTCTCGAGATGCCCGTTCTCATCATAGATGTACTCTTCGTTCAGAGCCCAACCGATGCCCTGTACGGCGCCGCCTTGATACTGGCCTTCCACATAAGACGGGTGGATAGCACGCCCAGCATCCTGGATGGCAGTNTAGCGGACAATCGAAACCTTGCCGGTTTCGGCGTCTACTTCGACGTCTGCCAAATGCACCCCAAAGCTTGGAGCGGCACCTTGGGCGTTGATCTTGCCTGTGCCGATAATTGGCCCGCCGGTTTTACCAGCCATCTTGCCAATATCGCCGAGAGTCAGGGGATCATGCTTGCCAGCATTGTCTCCAGCAGGACGGACGGCACCATCTTCGAANGTTACAGCATCCTCAGGAAGTTCCCAAAGCTTGGCTGCTCGAGCACATGCCTCGTTGATTACCTGACGTGCTGCTTCAACCGTTGCCATACCGCTCGAGAAGGTTGAGCGGCTACCGCCGGTCAGGAAGTTGTAGCCAAGCTGGCCAGTGTCGCCGATCATCGGNCGAATCTTGCCGAGCTCGACGCCTAGTTCCTCGGCTGCCATCATCGCGAGTGAAGCACGGAGGCCGCCAACATCCGGCGTGCCGGCTGTAAGGTTGAACGTGCCGTCTTCGTTCAGCGACAGAGTAACGGTGGTGTCACCGCCGATATTGAACCAGAAGCCGGCAGCGATCCCGCGTCCCTGATTCGGTGCCAATGGCGCTTTCCAATGGTCGCTTTCTTGTGCTGCCTTCAGCCCTTCGATAAGACCGATAGGACCGAACTGAGGACCGTAGGCAGCTTTTGTGCCTTCCTTCGCTGCGTTCTTAAGTCGGAGGTCGATTGGATCGATGCCAAGCTTCTTGGCCATTTCATCGACGACGCTTTCGACAGCGAATTCTGAAATCGGTGCGCCAGGTGCACGGTAAGCTGCAACCTTTGGTCGGTTGGAGACCACGTCATAACCAAGGACCTGAACGTTTTCGAGGTCATATGGTGCAAACGCTGACATGGCGCCTGGGCCAACAGGTGAACCCTGGAATGCACCGGCCTGATAACGCAAGATAGCCTTACCAGCGGTTATCTTACCATCTTTGGTGGCACCAATTTTGATTGTCATATTGGAGCCAGATGTCGGGCCGGATGCCCTGAAGACTTCCTCACGNCTCATCGTCATTTTGACCGGATGNCCCGACTTTTGGGANANGGCGAGNGCAACTGGTTCAAGATAGACAACGGTTTTGCCGCCGAAGCCACCACCGATTTCCGATGACGTCACGCGGATCTTTGAAACATCCCAACCCAGAAGTCGCGCGCAGTGGGCCCGAACAACCCAGTGTCCCTGCGTTGTTACCCAAAGCTCTGCCGTNCCGTCGCGGGATACGTTTGCGAGACAGGAGTGCGGTTCAATGTAACCTTGGTGAACNGGTGCAGTTTCGAACTCGCGTTCGATTACAACNTCAGCTTCGCCAAAACCTTTTTCGACGTCACCAAGNGCAAATTCTACCTGCTTGGCAATGTTGGAAGNCTTGTCAGGCTTCGGCGTGACGCCNTCGGTGTACATGTCATCGAAGAGCAATGGAGCGTCTGGCTTCATCGCCTCTACGACGTCAATGACGTGAGGNAGAACTTCGTATTCAACTTCGATAAGCTTNAGTGCTTTCTTGGCAACNGCATTATTTGTGGCTGCGACCGCTGCCACGGGGTGACCTGCGAACAAAACCTTTTCACGGGCCATGATGTTTTGGCAGACATCGCGATAATTGATCAGCATTTCGCCCGCGGGCGAAAATTCTGACTGNTGTTCCGCAAAGTCGTCGCGCGTGACGACAGCTTTGACACCAGGTAGCTCAAGCGCNTTTGATGCGTCGACCTTGATTAACTTGGCGTGGGCGTGAGGCGAGCGTAGAACGCGGCCCACCAGCTGCCCTGAAACGTTAAAGTCGGCGCCGAATTTAGCGCGGCCTGTCACCTTGTCGGCGCCATCCGGGCGAATCGGGCGCGTGCCGACAACGCGGAAGTTCTCGTCAATCGGAGTCGTACCTACTTTTTCCTGCATAGTTAGGCTCCTCGCATTTCAGCTGCTGTGTCCATCACAGCGCGGACGATCTTGTCGTAACCGGTACAGCGGCAGAGGTTGCCGGCGAGCCAGTATCGAACTTCGGTTTCAGTTGGGTTTGNGTTGCGGTCCAGCAGGTTCTTTGCGGCAATCAGGAANCCTGGGGTGCAGACACCACACTGAAGTGCTGCGTGCTCTAGGAACTTTTGCTGGAGAGGGTGGAGGCTATCACCGTCAGCCATGCCCTCGATAGTATCGACGTTTTGGCCTTTCATCTCGGTACCGAGCATGAGGCAGGCGCAGACCAGTCGACCGTCAACAAGGACGCTGCAAGNACCNCAGTCGCCCGTGGCACAGCCTTCCTTGGTTCCAGTCATGTTGAGCTCGTCGCGAAGCACGTCGAGCAGTGTTTGTTCGGTCTCGCAGAGTGCTTCGACCGGATCTCCGTTCACATTGAAAGAAATATGATGTTTCATTACTTGGCACCTGCGCGCTTGTAGGCGATTTCAGCTGTGCGGCGTGCGATGACGCCGGCGACTTTCGTGCGGTANTCAATAGTGCCGCGCTTGTCGTTGATTGGGTTGCAGGCGGCTTGGGCAGCCGCATCGAGGGCGTCCAACGCTGCTTTGTCGAGAGATGTTCCGATGATAGCATCAGCGGCTGGGGCAACGAGCANTGGAGTCGGTGCAACCGCGCCNAGTGAAACACGTGCTGCTGTGATCTTTCCTGCACCATCTGTTTCCAGGTTCACACCTGCACCGACGACTGCGATATCCATTTCCGTGCGTGGAATGAAACGCAGGTAGGCGTCAGCTGAGTTTGGATTGCGCTTTGGTAGNAGGAATGAAACGACGAATTCATCCTNGGCAATTGANAGCTTGCGCGGGCCAATCATCACGTCTTCGACTGGAACGTCCCGCTTGCCGTTTGGTCCGACGATCGTCNCAGTTGCTCCAGCTGCAATCAGGCCAGGAACGCTGTCCGCGGCAGGAGAACCATTGCAGAGGTTGCCGCCCATTGTTGCGCGGCCCTGGATCTGGGTTGATCCAATCAGGTTGGTCCCTTCGATAATACCAGGCCAGTCGTTCTTAAGCGTTGCATGTTCTTCCATCTCGGCGCCGGTGACGGCAGCGCCGACGCGGTATCCGCCTGCCTCTTCGGTGATTGTTCGGAGTTCACCAATGCCTTTGATGTCNACGACAAGATCAGGTTCGATTAGGTCTGTGCGTAATTGCACCAACAAGTCAGTGCCACCAGCTAACACCTTGGCCAGGCCGGCTTCAGATGAGAGCAGCTGCNCNATGNAGCATCAAGCGTTTCGGGCGCCTCGTATCTCATGATAATCCTCGGGATTGCAGACAGAATGTCTCTAATGGACCAACAAAATCACAGTGTCGCGGCAGAGCCAAGCCGCTGACTTGTCAAATAAGGTTTTGGTGGCGATATTTCAACCATAAAGTAAGGATGTGATACGGTGCCATGGACTGTCAATAGTCACCAACAAAGGCGTCGCAGAAAAGGGGAGAAATGGGATGGCAAGAGGCTATTGGATTGCACATGTGAAGGTTACAGATCCTGAGCGTTATAAGGATTATGTGGCGGCGAATACGGTGGCGTTTGAGAAGTACAAGGGCAGGTTCCTGGTTCGCGGCGGTGATAACGTCGTTAAGAACGGAGAGCATGCCTACGATCGCCACGTAATTCTGGAATTTGACGACTACGAAACTGCGTTGGAATGCTATGAGAGCCCTGAATATAGGGCTGCGACGGTCATACGTAACGAGGCTTCCGAAGGCTATGTTGTTGTAGTGAAGGGTTACGATGGATGAGCGCCAGCGTTCTTGTGTTTGGTTCTTGTCTTCGTAAGATTGTCAAAATCGCCTTTTATGGCAAGAACTTTGACGCTTGACTTGCTGCCTGATCGAAGTTCTATCGACGATTTTGGAATTCGGAGCCATTTTGCCACTAGCGCAATGAGAGCGGTATTGGCAGCTCCATCTTTCGGCAGTGCACGGACAAACGCCTGAAACGCGTATTGGTTGTCGGTTTTCACCATACTGCCAAGCTCGTCTCGCGAAGACTTTGGCGTGAGCCGCACACGCGACTCGATATGATCGTTGAACAATCGAAAAAAGTGGGGGTCAGGCACTAACCGACTGTTAGTTTCGCGATGTTTGGAATGACTACGCTGCGTGCGAACAGGCAGGCCAATAGCAATATTATTGGCGATAAGTCCATACCACCGAGGTTTGGCATGATTCTGCGGATGGGCCGCAGGAGCGGCTCCGTCAATGCTTGTAATGCCTGTCCGAGAGTGCGGACAAAATCATTGTGCCAGTTGATGACGTTGAACTGCACAAGCCAGGAAAAAATTACCGTCGCGATTATGACCCACTCGTACAGCCTAATGATGTAACTAATGAAGCCCAGCAGTTCGATCATGGCATTTTCTTTCGTCAGGCCAAGTGATGCGCCCGACGGTTTACTTCCTGAAATCGAGGGGAGCAAGGGCTTACGGCAAAAAGCCCACTCATTTCGGCTGTTTGAGGGTATATTTAGATCGATCCAGCAAGGGAGGGGTGGGTGCCAGATCAATTAGATCAGCCGAGTGATGTCACAGTCTTGGGCGCGGGTATCATAGGCGTTTGTTGCGCGCTGCATCTGCAGGAGAAAGGCCTCAGCGTAACGATTGTTGATCGATTGGAGCCGGGCGAGGCTACCAGTTACGGAAATGCCGGTGTGATTTCACCTTGGTCGTGCGTTCCGCAAAGCATGCCAGGTATGTGGAAAAATGTTCCAAAATGGTTGCTGGATCCGCATGGTCCGGTTCGGGCGAATTTGTCGATTTTACCGCGATTGCTGCCTTGGTCATGGTCGTTCTTTCGAAACGCACAGATAGACCGGTTGCAGGCTATCGCGGATACGATGTCGTATCTTGTCAGTGACAATCCCACTGCCTACCGGGCTCTGCTCAAAGGTACGGGGCATGAGGATCTAGTGCGCGACAGTTGGAATGTCAGTGTGTTTCGAGGAAGCGGGCAGCCCAACCTGAACGATCTGGCTTGGAAGCTGCGTGTTGATCGCGGTGCACCTGTCGAAGTGGTCAACCGTGGTGAGCTCAAAGAGATCGAGCCCGATCTGTCGGATGAATATCATAGTGGGGTAATCTTCAAGGACCAGGCGCGGGCCTACAATCCAGGTAAGATATGTAAGGTGCTGGCAGACAAGGCTCTGAATAACGGTGCGCAGCTTGTTCGCGGCGAAGTCCAGAGTGTTCGGCCGCTGGAAGCTGGTGGCTTCGATCTGATGGTTGACGGCCAGGTGGTTGAAGCCAAGAAGCTTGTACTTTGTGGGGGTATCTGGTCCGACAAGCTTTTACGCCCGCTTGGTATCAAACTGCCCTTGATCGCTGAGCGCGGTTACCATCTAGAGTTTCAGAACCCAGGCGTATCGCTGAATAATTCTCTCCTGGACGTGACGCAAAAATTTATTGTCAGTTCGATGGAAAGCGGTATCCGCAGTGCAGGGACTGCCGAGTTTGCACCTGTGGATGCGCCGCCGAATTATAAGAGGGCAGACATTCTCGCACCACTCACGAAACGCATGTTGCCCGGATTAAATACAAGTGACGCCAAGCGCTGGATGGGAACACGGCCTTCGTTTCCTGACAATTTGCCGGTTATTGATCGGATGCCGGGATTTGAGAAGCTCTTTGGGGCATTCGGACATAGTCATTACGGGCTTGGAATGGCGCCAGGGACCGGGCGGTTGCTTGCGCAGATCGTTACCGATACGCAACCAAATACCGGAATAGATGGTGTGGGTGTCGCACGGTTTTTGTGATCCAGGTAATCCAAGAGAGCTAGGCGGTTGGCGGATTGCCGCGCTCGCCAGCGATACTCTTTGCACTCATAGCTTCCCAGTCTATCGCTTCTGTAATTCGGAAGCGTCGGAAGGATAAGCTTTAGAACATGAGCAATTCAGATAAGCCGGACGTTGATCTACAGGATAGATCGATTTATCGCGCATGGACGTCACACACTATCCGGTACAACGATCTTGATCCGCTTGGGCACGTCAACAATGCCGTCTACTCGACGTTTGTCGAAGCTGGGCGGACTGCTTTGTTGCAACCGCTGTTCATGGAGAATGCAAGTCTAAAAATTGATACTGTCATCGTGCGCTCGGTGATGGATTTTCACAAAGAGCTTCGGTATCCGGGCGCGGTCGATATCGGCACAAGTGTGCTTCGTATCGGTAAGACATCCGTTGTGTTTGCGAACGGTATTTTCGGTCGCGAGACTGGTGTCTGCCATGCCAGTGGTGAGGCTTATCTGGTGTTCTTTGACCTTGTGGAGCGGAAATCAACGCCGCCGCCAAAAGTCTTCCGAGATGCGCTCGAAGCCGTCATGATTGGCTAGATCATATGCCGTCGTAGGTGCGGCGCCCCGAGTTGCAATGCCATGTCCGGTAGAGATGGCGCTTCTTTTCTGGATCGTCGTGATCTTTGAATGTTGATCGATAGTGGCCGATTTCGTGGTTGTTTAGATACTGCAGTTGACCACGCTCAATGGGCGCTTCGTACCACAGCTCTTCATCTTTTGAGATATCTTCTATGGCTGCCAGCGCGGCTTGAAGACGTGTGTCCATTTCTACTACAGCAACCTGGTATCCCTTGCGAACTAATGAGACGTTGGCGCGCGAGCTAATCTTACTGCCATTGCGAGTGAAGAAAGGTGCTGACGTGACTTTCGGGGCGCCCTCGATATGTTCAACCTGGCGGTCATAAAGAACCGGCTCATAAAGTCGCGCAAGTAAATCCGGATCATGCCCTAGTAGACGATCATGCATAGTGTACATCGAGCAGAACCGGCTTATGCCGCCTTCCAACGCTGGATATTTGCAGAGAAGGCCGACATAGTCGGGAACGCGTTGGCCAAAGGCGTTGTCAACGTGAAAAACCAGTTCAACGTTCGTGGTTGAACCACGCACGCCATAGCCGAACTTTTTGCCCGTGTCCGTGACATCGTACATCAATGTGCCGTCCCACTTTTGCGCGACTGGCAAGCCGATCAATTGCCCGATCAGCCAGAAGCAATCGATCATTTGCTCTGTTGGATAATCATCCATGGGGAGGCGATCGAGAACGACGAAGCCGCATCCGTCATCAAGGGTTGCCTTTGCTTTTGCGAGCACTTTGCGCAGGTTCGGAATTTCGAACTCGTCGATTGAGCGAACAATCGTCGGCAGCGGTTGTTCCTGCATTTCTTGTGTGATCTGTTCGATCTCTTGCAGGCATGCGGTGTCAAACGTTATCAGCCAATCTGCTTCTACAATATCTCGTCCAATCCAAGCTTTTAGTCCTTGGAGTGGCCTACTCGGCGGTTGAACGATTTCGTGTTTGAGATCGAGTGTGGAGATAGCCATTGGCGTTTCCCGATTGCATGGAGCTCGTACGAGATTGCCGTTGGGGCTTTGCAATTGCAATGGTTTTGCGGCGGAGATCTGGCAACCACTTCATTGAAAAACCGATACGTGATGGCGGTGCGTTGCTAGTCGTGGCAGTTTCTCTTTGCGGTGATCGTTTGGTTGATAAAGGCTGTCTGAGATGAGTAATCTAAAGGTCGTTCTATGGCGACCGATGTACAACAAGATTGGGCATGATCTGCTGGAAAAGGGTGGTGCGGACGTCGTTGTTGTAGACAGCTCTGAAGCTGATGAGCTTAAGCAGGTTTTGCACGGTGCGAAGGCATTGTGGGTGCGGACGCCAGAGCGTGTGACAGCCGATATCCTGGATGCCGGTAAAGACTTGGTGGTAGTTTCCACCTCGGGTTTCGGCACCGACAATATTGACATTCCTGCAGCGACAGAGCGGGGAATTCTTGTTGTCAACCATCGAGGGATTGGGCGGGTTCCTGTCTCTGAGCACAGTGTGATGCTGCTTTTGGCCGTTGCCAAGAGGTTGGTCTGGGGAGATGGCGCAACACGCGATGCGAGTGCATGGTCAGAGCGTTCGAATTTTTCCTTCGTCGAGTTAGACGGGAAGACCGTTGGCATCGTCGGTTTGGGCTTCATCGGGTCGGAGCTTGCAAGGAAGCTCAAGTACGGTTTTCGATGCCGCGTTCTTGGCTATGACCCGTATGCAGATCCAAGACTGACACGGTTGGTGGATGCCGAAATGTTTACCGATCTGAAAGAGATGCTGGGTCAATGCCAAGCGCTAGTACTGGTTCCTGAACTGACCGATGAAACCCGTATGATGATCGCTAAGGATGAGCTTGCCGCGTTGCCCAAAGGTGCAATCGTTGTCAACACCGGTCGTGGCAATGTGCTCGATCTGGATGCCTTGGCTGATGCATTAGATAGTGGTCATCTGTTTGGTGCAGGCCTCGATGTTGTTTTCCCGGAACCGTTGTCTGACAGTCATCGCCTGCTCAAAAACCCCAACGTTACATTTTCACCGCATATTGCGGGCGGCACTGTTGAGTCTTCTATTGTCTCATCGGAGTCTGCTGCTGATCAGATACTGGCGGCGATCGTTGGAGAGATGCCGAAGTTTCCGGTCAATCCTGTTGCCTGGGAGGCCGAGAATTCTCGTCGACCAAAGCTTTGATCAGACTTAGTCTCGCGGATTCGGAATTGGAGAAAAGACATGCACAACTTAAAGGGCGGGTGCCACTGTGGCAATATCTCGGTAGATTATAGCACGTCAATTGCGCCGGAAGATTCAGCTCCTCGTGCGTGTCAGTGCTCTTTCTGCCGAAAGCATCAGTCACGCGCTGTTTCCGATCCGACTGGGTCTCTGAAATTCACCATCCACAAGCAGAGTGAAGTCAACCGCTACACTTTTGGGATTGGTTCCTGTCAGTTTCTGGTTTGCTGTAGATGTGGGGTCTATGTCGGGGCGTTTATGCCAGATCCAGACGATACTACAGGCTATGCAACGCTCATGGCCAATGCGCTGGACGCTCAGGGGCGGTATCCGCAGGCAACGCCTACTGTATACGACGGAGAGGACGGAGTCGGAAAGAAGGATCGCCGGAGACGCGTGTGGACTCCGGCGGTCTTAGAGACAATCAACTAGAATAGATGGCTCGGTGGCTAATTTGATTGGCCACTTTGAGAGCCGCTGTTGCTACCGCTTGTCTCTTCTTCACTGGGATAGGGGGACTTGCCACCAATGCCTGAAGTCAGAAAAAGAACATCGATTTCACCGGTCTTTTCGAATTTCAGCGTGACATTGAAAGATTGCTCCTTTTTCAAACGTGCCTTTAGATCGATAAACATGAGGTGATAGCCGCCTGGTTTGAAGTCGACGAGATTCTTCGATTTGATCGCAAGTCCATCCGAAAGCTTGCGCATTTTCATGATGCCATTGGTCATCGATACCGAATGGATCTCGACGCTTTTGCTAATATCTGTTGTTGCAGAGATCAGCCGATCATCGACTTTACCGATGTTAAAGATGCTGAGATAACCCGCGCCGACTTTTGCGCCTTTGGGTGTTGCTCGGGCCCAAGGGTTTTCGACAATCAGGCTCCCGACCTTTATGTCGCCAGCTATTGCCGGGCGCGTGACAGCCAGAGCTGTCATTGCTGTTAAGCTCAATATTGCAGAAAGGCGCAGCATCGGGACCACGTGTTTCTATTTAAATAGACTGTAGATCGGTTGTATCGAGCTGCCATTCAATACGACCGGGCGTCGCTATTTTGTTATTGCTTGGAAAGACTGCCTTGCGACATTCAGATCGACCGGCCCGATTATGCCAGGCCTTCTGCCGCGGTTGTGATACTGCCAGATCACCCAGTCAGACTGAAGGATGCGCGGTGGCGTAACCAGGCTTCTGATCCAGTAGGACTCATCGTTGAGCTGTCGACGAAGGTACCTTTGGTGGAATTCACGGGTTGTGTAGGTGATTGGCCGTTTCGCGTAATGCTTTTCAATGAGTTCGATGAAGGACTTCAGCTCGGTTACGACCTCCTTGATCTGTGGCAGTGATTTCCAAGGTCCCATGTGCTCCGCGTGAACTGCGTGCAGCAGCGCATCGTCGTCTTTGGCAACAGTGCGGATAAAGTGGGCTGCCTGGACGCTTCCTGGCTGACATTGTGTGAATAAGTGGTAGGCGCCTCTAGAGCCCGATCGTTTCAGATGGAAGCGCCTGGCGCATCCAACTGAAACGTGAATCGGGCTCTAAACTTATTGATTAGAGCGAGATTCACGTTCCGGCCAACAAAGTGAGCAAGTCGAACGGTGTTTGCATCTGCAACAATCTTGCTCTAGGAATGCCAGCTGCTTTGGCTTCCAACCAGTTGAACCTAAAGCGCTTGTAAACGAACACTCTGCCTTCTGTGGCTTTCATGTACGCAAAGCTCACGTCCGACTTGGCGACTTCTGACCAATCAATTGGCCTCTGATGATGTGAAATATCGATGCCATGTCGATCGTAAAGGAGGCGTGCTGGCTCCAGCCAAGGATACGATGCGAATGCTGCGCCGGTGAGGCCGAAGCATGCTAGCAAGACTAAGACACAGCCCCTCAAGACGACTTTTCTCGAGAGAGACCGCGGACCGTGACAAGGCCACGTACTGCCCGCGCGCGCTGGCCTTGGATGCTTGGTGCTATCAATTCTTTTCGAGCTTCGACCAGAATGATGCCTCCGATTGCTGGCCAAATTCGGGCACCTAGACGTTCAATCGTTACGATCGATTTCAGAACTAGGTTGTGTTCCATTGGAGGTACATGAAGTGCCCAGCTCCAATGTTCGGGTGTGAACATTGCTTCTGCCAGAATGTTTTCCAATTGGCCTTTACTATAGGGGCGACCGTGGCCGAATGGTGTTTTGTCAGCTCTCGCCCAAACGCTGCTGCGATTGGGGACGATGAGAAGCAGGCGACCGTCTGGCGAAAGGATTCGCCACATTTCACGTAACATCCGACGTGTTGATTCCGAGCCTTCCAGGCAGTGAACTCCGAGCAGGCGATCGACTGAGTTATCAGGCAAAGGCAGATTAATTTCATCAACAAGGGCACAACGCACATTGCCTTCGCGGGGCCAGGCTAGAGCACCTTGTGACGCCGGCATGACAGCACCGATACGAGCTGCCTCGTCGCGATAGGTGCCTAGATACGGTGCTGCAAAGCCAAGGCCAATGACTGTCTGTCCCTGAACGTTTCGCCACCGTGCACGAATGCGGTGGCCGAGCAGCCGTCGGACGGCGTGGCCCAGAGGGCGCGAGTAAAATGCTCGCAACTCAGCGACATCCTGATACATATAATATCCGCTTCAGATCTGGGCGAACCCGGTTTTGCAAACATTTGTCCAAGTGCTAATCTCTCTACAATCGCGCAGTTTCGACCTCTCAATCAACAGGATGTGGCAATGGCCGAGCTTGAAATCTATCAGTTTCCTTGTTTGTCGGACAATTACGGTGTCCTCATCCGGGATAAGGACTCAGGTCATGTTGCGTCTATTGATGCACCGTCAGCCGATGATGTGCGTGCCGCCCTCGCTGAGAAGGCATGGAATCTGACGCATATTCTGACCACACATCACCATTGGGACCACACTGACGGTAATCTGGCTTTAAAGGCGGAAACCGGATGTACCATAGTCGGCCCGCGACCTGAGGCCGACAAAGTTCCTGGTATCGATGTCAAAGTTGGTGAGGGCGATTCTTACAAGTTTGGTGGTTTTGAAGCTAAAGTTTTTGAGACACCCGGCCATACGGCTGGGCATATCATTTACTGGATCCCTGATGCGAGCGTCGCGTTTGTTGGTGATGTTTTGTTTGCCATGGGATGCGGTCGCGTTATCGAAGGCTCGATGGATGCAATGTGGAACAGCATTGAGAAGGTGGCTAAGCTGCCACCAGAAACAATGCTCTATTGTGGACACGAGTACACCATTGCGAATGCCAAGTTCGCTCTGACAGTTGAACCAGGGAATGCGGCCCTTCAAGCACGCGCCAAAGAAGTTGAAGAGCTTCGGGCCCAGGGCAAGCCGACATTGCCGACTAAGCTGGCTGATGAACTGGCAACAAATCCATTTATTCGAGCCGATAGCGCCGAAATCAGGCAGGTCATTGGGATGGAGAATGCATCGAACTCTGAGGTATTCGCCGAGGTGCGTGAGCGCAAGAATCGTGGTTGACGTCTGCCGGCTGGCTCATAGAAGTGTTTCCTGGTCTGACGGCTATCGGATAGCCCTCATGTGTCGTTGATCTCGTCTTGAATTCTCCTGCGACGTGCGAATGGCAATCCCCTTCCAGATATTCGGTCACGTGGCGTGGGGATCGGTTGTCGTTGACCTGGCAGGTGTCCACGATGGCCACGATGCTATGGTGGGAGACGTCGGATGAAGATCGAGTATATTGAAGCAATTGCGATTGATATACCGCTCGCAAAGAACTTCGGTGGCAGCACATATGATGTTCTGAAGCGTTCAACTGTCATTACGAAGCTCCGTACGAGCAATGGTAGCCAGAGCCTCGTCTACAACGGTGATAACCGTGAGCATGGGATCGATATCGCAAACATCATTGAGCAAGAGCTTGCACCGCTTGTTGTTGGCAAGGATCCGTTCGCTTACGAGCGGCATTGGGAGAATATGTTTGCGCTGTCCAAGCCAAATCGCGATCGCAAGCTGCTGCTTGAGGCAATTGCATGTGTGGACTGCGCGCTTTGGGATGTAATGGGTCGCATAACTGGCCGTTCAGTGAATGAGCTGCTCGGCGGATATCGCAAAGAAATGCCGTTGATTTCGATTGGCGGCTACTACATGGATGGCAAGANCGAGGCTGACATTGCTGCTGAAATGCGGATGTATGAAGAAGCCGGTATGGCGGGCTGCAAGTTCAAAGTTGGAGGGCTGACACCGCAAGAAGATGCNGAGCGCGTGCGCGTTGCACGCCGTTCAGTGAGTGATGGCTTTGTTCTNGCCGTCGATGCTAATCGTGGATGGACAGCACCAGACGCAATCTTATTCGCGCGGTTGATTGGCGACCTNGACATTGCCTGGTTTGAAGAGCCTTGCATTTGGTACGATGACGTTGCCGAATGTGCGCGTGTGCGAAAGCAATGTTCAATCCCGATTACTTCGGGTCAGTCAGAGTACACAGTGCAAGGTGTCCGTAGATTTATCGATGCGGGNGCGGTCGATATCGTGAATTATGATGTTTCTGAAGGGGGCGGNGTTACGGACTGGCGTCGCGCTTCGGCTTTATGTTCTGCAACGGGCCTGCAGATGACCCATCATGAGGAATCGCAGATATCACAGCATTTGCTGTCAGCAATCCCACATGGGCTATACATTGAATNTTTTGGAGACCCTGAACGTGATCCAGTTTGGCATAGAATGTGGNCAAATCGCCCGGCCCTAACGGATGGCAAGATGCCGATTACACCAGGACCAGGATTTGATCTCGAGCTCGACGAGGCAATGATCGAACAGTTCCGANTGAACTAGTTTTTGGACCAGTCCGGCGGGGCAATGCCATTGGCCATTGCTGCCGAGCGGACGGTATTGGCCAANAGGCAGGCTATGGTCATTGGACCAACGCCGCCCGGCACTGGAGTAATAGCGCCGGCAACTTCCTTCGCCTCGTCGAATGCAACGTCGCCGACGAGGCGAGACTTGCCGTCTTCCTTTGGTATGCGGTTGATGCCGACATCGATGACTGTTGCTCCGGGTTTGATCCAACTACCTTTGACCATTTCAGGACGACCGACAGCAGCCACTAGGATGTCGGCCTCTCGACAGACAGCCTCGATGTTCTGTGTCCGCGAATGTGCGACGGTTACCGTGCAGTTTTCTCCGAGCAGCAACATTGCCATCGGCTTNCCAACGATGTTTGAGCGGCCAACCACAACAGCGTTTTTNCCATTGAGATTGCCAANGTGGTCTTTCAGCATAAGCAAGCAACCGAGAGGTGTGCATGGGACAAAGGCTCGGTCCATTTGGCCAGATCCCAACAGACCGACGTTGACGGGGTGAAAACCATCAACATCCTTTTCTGGCGCAATTGCGCGGAGCACTTTGTCAGAGTCGATCTGATCGGGCAGAGGCAATTGCACGAGGATGCCGTGGACGGCTGGATCGTTATTTNGCTCATTTACGATAGAAAGCAGCTCGTCTTCGCTTGCAGTCGCCGGTAGTTTCTTGTCGATTGCTGTGATGCCGGCTNCTTGAGCCTGCTTAGATTTGCTTTTCACATAAACCTGACTGGCAGGGTCTTCGCCGACGAGAACCACTGCAAGGCCAGGGGTGACGCCNNGTTCTTTGAGTTTACTGGTCTCAGCACCGATACGGGATCGGAGATTTACTGCAAATTGTTTCCCATCAATGATCTGTGCGNATGACATCGATTTCCTCGCGTTCGGTCTNAAGACTAATCGTTCGTNTTGAGAACTGGATCGCCTTGATTTTCGTCGTCGGCTTACCCGATTGCGACATCGCTTGAAAGCAGAACGCCGTCGCGCGGCAATTGAGTGCACAGTCGGTCGTGCCCCGAAGGCAATTGATTAGGCTGCGNTGAAGTACCTTCTGCAGCGCTGGAGTGCAGCTACGATCTCGTCGGGTTGGCTTGCAAACGGTTCGAGATTGATGCGGACCGTATTATCCCTGGTCATTGTCCACGGAAGTTTCATGAGAAGNCGATGGTACGGTAAAGATCGCCAATCTGCTATGAGCGCGTTAGGCAACGACTTCGCCAGCTTCAGTGTCAACTCGTTGATCTCGATTGTTCGGACGGCATAAGTGCTGAGTTCGATATCTTCTATTGAACGCCACGGGATAACTCCGAAACCCTCGATGAAGACGCCGTGCTCACCAGCACCAAGCCGGGCTTTTCCTGTTTCAATCANCGGGAAAAAGTAGTATCCGGTCGCGCCAAAAAACACCGCCAATGCGAGGGCGATTTCACTTCCGCGAAAAAACCACGCGAGTAGGCAAATGATGCAGNTGACCAAGCAGACGTATACTCGAAAGCTGCCCTTGTCCTTGCCATAGCCAATGGCAAACCCGCTCGAACCTTGTGANTGTTCACTTTCTGGCATGATACCCAGCGATCCGTACTGTGCATTGTCGGGCGCGACACTTGCATTACNGATCTTTCAAATCAACCGGCAGAAATGTCTTGCTCAGCGGAATCGCTTATTGATCGAGATTTTGTGAACTATTCCGCGGCTTGNCGAAGNGCTCCGATATCTGGTCGTTTCAAGCCGAGGTGGTCTCGCAANGTNGGTCCTGAGTATTCCTTGCGGTAGATACCGCGTTTCTGGAGTTCAGGGATGACGAACTTNACGAAGTCCTCGAAACAACCAGGTTGATGGGTCGGGCCGACAACGAACCCATCGCAAGCCGGCGCAGACCACCATTCTTCAATTCTATCGGCGATGTCCTTGGGGCTGCCCACCCACGCCTCGTGGAGTAATCCGCGACCTGTCACGCGCATGAAGTCACGTACTGTCGGATTTGCGTAGCCGGCCTGCACGACGCGATCACGCATGGACTGCATGCCGTTGATTGAGTTGATTTCATCGTCTGAGAATGGCTCNTCCATGCCCTTCGATGCAAAATCAAAGTTCAGTGCCTCTGAGAGCAGCGATAACTGGTCCATCTCATTTGGCAGCTTGTCATAGGCGGCCTTCTTGTCCTCGGCTTCTGCACGAGTTTCTGCGACGACCGGATANAACAGCGACGCGATTTTCATACTATCTGGATCGCGCCCATTGGCGGCCNCCGNTTCCTTCTGGCGCTTATAGGCCGCCTTGCCAACTTCGAGGTCGCGGTANGCTACGAACAGTAACTCACCCCAACGAGCAGCGAAGCGCTGGCCTCGTCCACTCATCCCGGCCTGCATGACAACCGGGTGGCCCTGNGGTGATCGTGGTACAGTGAATGGGCCGCGTGACGAGAGAAACTCACCGCNATAATCAATGCGGCGCACTTTGTCGGGATGAGCATAAAGGTTGTTGACCTTGTCGACGACAATGGCATCGTCATCCCAGCTATCCCAATGACCGAGTACGATCTCCATAAACTCGTCGGCGCGGTCATACCGCATGTCATGTTCCATGGCCTCGTCGCCACGACCCATATTGCGGGCTTCGTTGTCATTGACAGAGGTGACGCAATTCCAAGCAGCTCGTCCGCCTGTCATGAGGTCGATCGTTTGGAATACGCGAGCAACGTGGAAGGGGTCATAGTAGGTGGTAGAGTAAGTCGCACCGAGACCTAGGTACTTGGTGGCCGCCGCCATTGTCATCAGGCAGGTGGTAGCGTCGAGTTTTACGCAACGGATACCGTTCTGGACGGTATGAGCATGGTCCCCGCCGTACATGTCAGGCATTGCGAGGCGATCATCGAAGAAGCCGACGTCGAATTTTCCTTCTTCGAGAACGCGGGCGATATGCTGATAGTATTGCGGAGAATAAGTGTCGGTGCGTGCATCAGGATGGCGCCATGCAGCCGGTAAAGTGGTGCAGTTCTGGGCCTGCAAGAAGGCTACGAAGTGGACCTGGCGCATTGATAACTCCGGTGTGCTAATGGCTGTTTGAGTGACTACAAACGCATAAACTCTCCCGTACACAACAGCAGCGCATCATAAGAACAATCAACTGATGATTGTCATCATCAGACTTGTGATGTCGGGGGGGATGAAAAGAAATTCCGCGACAGATCAGGAGACATTGCGTGAAGGAAATTCTGCGACTGTCGACTTTGCTCGGAGGTTCTCCCGATAGAGAACGTAAAGTCCTGCTGCGGCAATGATTGTACTGCCGACGATAGTGTCGAAGCCTGGCAAATCTCCGAAAGCCAGATAACCTAAGACCGTGACCCAGATCAGCTTGCTGTAATTGAAAGGTGCCAGAAGTGAGGCCTCTGCTCGCGCAAAAGCCTGGAGCAAAAAAAAGTGAGCTCCCGCGCCCATGGCACCAATGGCAGCAAACATGATGATGTGGGTCGACGAAGGTGTCGTCCAGAAGAACGGTACCAGTAGGCTGGTCCAACCAACGCCACCTATTGCTGTATAGAGTAGTGTTGTCTGGTGACGGTCCTGGTCGGCGAGCATCCGCGTCACAATCTGAAAGCACGCAAATGAGACAGCGCCAAGTAGCGCTATGGCTGCAGACCAATGCCAGACCGAACCGCCGGGCCGAACGATAACAAGCACTCCAGCAAGACCTACTAGGACGGCGAGCCATCTGTGCCAACCGACGCGCTCGCCAAGAACAGGTACTGACAATGCGATGATGAACAACGGGGCGGTAAAGCCGATCGCTGTCGCTTCAGCAATCGGTAAGTAGGTGAGGCTGACGAACAAGCAGGCAATTGAGCCCGACAAGAAACCTGGCCGTGCAATCTGTAGTCCAGGTCGATTGCAGGATAGTAGGTCGAACCGACCTTGTAGGAAGAAGAATCCTGCGACGAACGTCGCCATGGCTATGAAGTATCCCCATACAAGCATGATTGCATGGAGCTCGCGCGTGTAGAACTTGCTTACAGTATCAACGAGCGAGATCAGCCCGATCGACGCCAAGAGGTAGACGATGGCGAGATTTGGCTGGTTTGTTGACACGACGCGTCCTTGTTGATCAGTGCGGCTGTTGATCGAATTCATTCAACGAGGGTAGAACTTAATAGAGATTTCTCATGCGCTACCGACCAATGGATCGGGACCCCACGAGAACATCGGCTTACCGCCGTCAGCACATATCTCGACCACTTCCTCGCACCAGGATCGATCATGCTCGCTTCCTGGATAAAGGAGATGGATTGGTGCGACCATCCCCTCTTCCAACGTCCAGTTGCCGCCTGGCCTTTCTCCCGAGGATGTCATCAACTCCAGTTCCATGTGAGACAGACCCAGGCCATGGAAGAATATCACTGCTCTATCGGGATCGGTAACACCTGCCTTGCGATAAGTATCACGCGCAATGGATTGGAGGTCTCTCACCTTTGCGCCAGGCCTCATCGCAGCGAGTAGTGTTTCCCAGACGGCAGATGTTGCAGCGGCCCATTTTTGGACATCCCCATTGGCTGGTTCCCCGTCAACCACCCAGCATTTGCCGCCATCCCAGCAATAGAGATCTATCGTGCCGTGACAATCGAACATCACATGCGTACCAGCTTCAACTTCGGTGTCTTCGAAGCCAGTGGCGAGCATGATTGTTTCCTCAGTGCCTCTCGGATGACCCCAGACCATGCCTCCAGGATCGCGAACGAAGCCCCCAAGTTCTGCAACTGCGGTCGCATAGGCAATGTTGAGATCGCGCCAGGTTGCGCCCTTGTCCCAGGATGCAATTGTTTGATGAATTGCTGTTTCGTTGAGCCTCGATGATCGTCGCAAAAGTTCAAGCTCGGTCGGCGTTTTAACAGAGCGGGCGAACATAAGGGGATCGTACGCATCCACAACTGTGAGGTCGTCAAGTCCCGAGCGCATTGCAAATGCTGGCTCGTCGAAACCCATATTCTTGCCAAGAAGGCTTAGATCCTTTAGCGCGCCATTCAAGGCGGATTTCATATCGAAGGTATATTGTGTCCTTGCATTCTCGATCCAGGGAGTTCCTCAGTCGCTGGGCGGAATAAAGCGATCAATATCATCGCGACGGGGCTCTAAATCGAGGGGCATCATCACAGCTCTAAAGGGCCGGATGTCCTCAACCCACGTTTGCTGCCGCAGGAACGATGCGAGGTAGTAGTCGCCAACAATTAGGATTGGATGATCAGGTGCATAGCGAGACAATAGTACGGCGAAAACGCGCGGCTCGTCTGCCTTATGGGCGATAGTATTGAAGCCCGTCAGGTATAATACGTTTTGCGGCGAGGTTACGACTATGCCGTCAAGATTCCGGTCCTCAAGTGCAAAGAGCAAGCGATCAAGATTGCAGAAGCGCTTGGGTAATGGTTTGCGCTCGAAAGCTTTGGCGGATGGTCGACGGCTATTGCTGGTATTTTCGTGAGAGCCTTCGACTGACATGTGAGCGTTCCTTGTTTATTAGATTTCGCTCATTACTTCATGTTGCGCTTTTGAAAGCAAGTTTGGTGTTACGATCCTGTATTGAAGGTGCGTTGTAGTAGAGCCTAACTGCCAATTACACGCTTATGCCAGTCGGCTAGAGCAAGATCGTTCCGGATGGAATCACCGTGCCACTTGCTCACTTTGTTGGCCGGAACGTGAATCTTGCTCTGTTCAATAAGTTTAGAGACCGATTCACGTTTCAGTTGGATGCGCCAAGCGCTTCCATCTGAAACGGTCGGGCTCTAGGCTTTCTTCGAGATACTCTTCAAAGCTTTTGTCGCCCGCCTCGATGTTGGGTTCTACCCAAGAGGCGGCTGACCCCAACATCATATGTGTCGTTTCAGGGGGACTGGGAGTTCGGTGTCGATCGCGCCTGCGTGTGGGTGGATGAGATCGGGCCAACGGGTATCAAAATTCTGGAGCGGCGAGCCGCATTTGCCACAGAATCTTCGACCAGAGTGCTTCATGAGATCTTGTCCAGTTTCTCCTGTAGTGGGGTGATATCTGCGGATGTTTTCTCCACCGTCTACTTCAAGCGAGTTTGTCCGGGCGCCAAGATTGATGCCGAAACCCCCAGATCCAGAAGTCTTTCTGCAGATTGAGCAGTATCACATAAGGTAAGGCGGCGGCTCCGGAGCTTCGACGCGAAACTTGACTGCTCCACAATGGCAAGATCCTTCAAGCTTCATGTGTTTACTCCAACCCAGTCCGAATTAACTTGGGACAATTCTAGCGGAGTCACTTTTGCATGCGCCAGTGTCGTAGGCCACCATTGGGCTACGCGAAGCCGTGCATTGGATTTGGCTACTAGATGACACGAATTACTGATATCCGGTGCCAACCATGGCAGCCGTTACGGCAACCCACTGAGCATTAGGTCCAGATAGTGGGCGGAAAGTCATGGCCAGGAGATCGACAAGAGACATTACCTTGCCGACTTGGGCTTCATAGTCGGAGCTGCCCTTTTCCATGTTTGATAGATCGCGGCGCGCATGAACGAGAGCAGCGCTGATAACCGTATTCCACTCTGTACGTTTCTTCTCAAGCGTCTTGGCAGCTTCGTTGGCCCGTTTCCATTTTCCGCGTAGCCGGAAGCAAGCAATTGCCAGGAACTCGAAGTACTTAAATGGTTCCGGGTTGTTTATCAGAACATCAGGATCAGGCCGGGTGGTGCTGACAGCTTGAATATCGGCCTTCATCTTGTCTAGCTCGGCAAGAACGTTCCCGATGAGATTGTCGACATGCTGCTGCGAAATGTTTTGCAATTCTTTGCTCATCTCTGGTGTCATGGCACGTCGTCTCCATCAGCAGGATATTTTGCTGTAGGCAGTAGCAGTGGTAATTGGCCGGGCAATCGTCAATGATTCACTTCAAGTTGTTCGCGGAGCAATTCCGCGCGGTTGGCAGTGAGAATTGTGGATTGGGAAAATTGTCGTAAGATCTGGCTTGTTTGGAGACGTAGGAGGCTTGCTGTGCTGCCTGACAATATCAGTTACCTAGAAGATGAAGAGAGTTTGTGTGCGCTTCATCACCAACCGATGAGTCGCGCAACCGACAAGGTTCTCACCCGACTTGACGATCATTGTCGTGAGATTATTCGACTGGCACCATTTTGCGTTATCGCAACCCAGGGCCCTGGTGGTGCTGATGTAACACCGCGCGGAGATCCGCCAGGTTTCGTTCGAATACTCGATGATCAACATATTCTTCTACCAGACAGAGTTGGAAACAATCGTCTCGATACGATGACCAACCTGTTTGCCAATTCGGCAATTGGCATGATTTTCCTTGTCCCAGGAATGAATGAAACTTTGCGGATCAATGGGACCGCGAAAATTACGGATGACGCAAGGCTATTGGAGGCCAGTGCAATTCAAGGGCGAGCGCCGAAAGTTGGTCTCCTTATCACGATTAAGGAAGCCTTTATGCACTGCCCTAAAGCTTTCATTCGATCAAAGCTTTGGGATTCCTCCGCGCAAATCGACCGGTCCCAGTTGCCCAGTTACGCAGCAATACTCTTGGACCATTGCAGCGACCTGACCCAGGAAGAGAATGATCGGCAGTCGAAGATTATGAGCGAGCGCGGCCTCTATTAGCCTGGCTTCGTGGGAGGCGACATGACGACCTTTGCGATCTTTGCCTACGACAATATTGAGCCCATAGACATTGGTGCCACATACGGTGTGTTGTCGATGGCGAAACGAATCGTGCCTGAGCTCGATTTTTTCGTGCTGTCGCATTCGGGTGGCGAGATCACAATGGCAAATGGTTTGAGACTGCTGTCAGACAAAAGCTTCTCCGACTATGAAGTGGCTGATGTCATGATGGTGCTGGGTGGTCCGGGTTGGTCGGATGTTTGTCAGCATGAGCCAACGCTGTCATTTCTGCGGCAAGTCAAGCGAACACACACGGTTATTGCTTCCGTCTGTACCGGCGGGATGATTCTTGAGGCAGCAGGCCTGCTGAATGGACTTCACGCAACGACCAAGGCGCAGGTTTTTCCGGGGGAGACGTCTCCACTTGAACTGCTAAGCGAAAAGCTGGGTCCAGATGCTGTGACTGAAGCCCGTGTCGTAGACTGTGGTCAAATCGTGAGCGGCGGCGGCGTATCGCTTGGGATTGATATGACGCTTTATCTGATTGGCAAGTTCTTCGGAGTCGATGTTGCGAGCAATACTGCTCGTGTCTTGGAGTACTCAGCGGCATGGCAGGCGAACAGTGCTCGGTTGCCGGACATAAAGGTGGCTGCAACTGACCGGTAGTTGCAGCTTTATTTGCTCTCTAACTCAATCTGTATGCCAGTTTCACCGGTCTTTATTCGTCCTAGATGAAGCCTGATAAGCCCATCTTCTGGGTGCTCTTTACTTATTGAATTGAGTAGTTTCTCCGTCTGTTGCGGTTCTCTCTCGATGCAGTCGAAAGCCTTTCTGTAATTCTCTAAGTATGCTTCTTTTTTGTCGCCTTTTCTGATTGGTTCGAAGCAGGTGACAGGGTCATCTTTTCCTTTGAGAACAATGTCGCCGATTGGTCGAAACTGATGCTGATCAGCTCGTTCTGCCAGAGTTTGACTTACGCATATGCGGGTGCCGAGATACTTATTTGCGCCTTCGAGCCGTGCAGCAGTGTTCACCGTGTCACCAATGGCTGTGTAATCAAAAAAACGTAGACCACCAAAATTGCCAACGACTGCAGGCCCATGGTGGAGACCGATGCGTGTGACACCAAGTGGAATACCCTTCGCAGTTTGTGACTGGCGAAATACTTCTGAGAATTGATCGATTGCTAGCGCTAAGCTTACCGCTTTGTTGCCGTGGTGAGGTTGGTCGTTCGGTGCACCGTATAGACCAACGACGGCATCGCCGATAATTTTGTCGATCGTGGCGTCATGTTTAATGAACAGATCGCACATGCCGTCCAAATACTCATTCAAGATCTCTGAGATTTTTTCAGGTGGCAGGCTCTCGCTCAGAGTTGTGAAGCCTTCCAGGTCAGTGAAAATGTAGGTGACATCGCGTTCCTCACCACCAAGTTTTAGTGCTTCGTGGTTTGTTGAAATTTTTTCAACGAGAGCCGGGCTGACGTACTGTCCAAATGCATGTTGGATGAAGCGCCGCTCTGACCAGTCAGTGTGCCAATCCCTTATAGTGAACGCGCTGCTTGCGAGAAGGATTGTTGCGATGAGGCTGACGACGGGGACCTCGATTGCGTTGGTTCGGTAGAGGGTGAGAGCCAGAATAATTAGTGCGGTCAGCAGAGCCCCGATGACAGCCAAGCGATATACAAGGCCGTTGAATGTCATAAACGCGAAAGAGGCCAAACCAGCCAGCATTATACAGAGTGTGAATGTTGTGAGCGGGCCGATTGAGTAAACAGACTGCTGGCTAATGAGCTGCGCAATCATATGGGCATGAATCTTGACGCCGTAAATTTCTCCGCTGTTGACGCCAGATCTAGTCGTGAATGGTGTCTGGTGCTGGTCGATATTGGGTAGTGTTGCACCGATCAATACGCTCTTGTCCTTGAACCATTGCGGCGGCAACAGTTTCGCAGAGTGGGCTGGGTAGGTTGGGAATATGATCGGGCTTCCATCTGCGTTTGTAAGGAACGTTATGCGCTCTGAAAGAGGGGGTAAATTCTGATTTCGTGCATTGGCTGTGGTTGATGTGGTTTTGGCAATTGCAACAGCGAATAGCGGTACTTGATCAGGTTTATCTGAAATCGCTGGCCAGTGTCTCACAGTCCCGTCGAAAGTATCCCTCGCAATCGTTACGTGACCAGCTTTTATGCCGGCC
Organism: Filomicrobium sp.; assembly: GCA_002689605.1. Lineage (GTDB taxonomy): Bacteria > Pseudomonadota > Alphaproteobacteria > Rhizobiales > Hyphomicrobiaceae > Tectiglobus. The sequence goes on along the minus strand of NZGY01000071.1, from coordinate 13,266 downwards.
AAAGACTGCTCGAGAAACTTATCTTGCTGTTCGGTTAGACCATCGGAACTTTCGGCATATGCAAGTACGACTGGTGAAATTGATGTCTGGATGACTTGAAGCAGTTTGCTATCTTTGATCGGCTCGCTTGGCTGATCAATTAAGATGTCAATACCGATGGATTTTGGGGCACCTTGATCGATGTGGCGAATGAGACTGGCGAGAAAACCACGATCTATTGGCGAGCGATATGGAAGCGCGGCGAGTGTCTGTTCGTCAATGGCCACCACCACAATGTCCGTCTGAGCTGGTGCTTGGCTGTTCCAGTTGGTTAATAGCCAGTCGCCAATGCGTACATCGGCCCGCGAGCTTAGAACAACTGCCAGGAGGGTCGAGAAGAAGATATTTGCCAATGCGAATCGCAGCCGTTTTGGCATCAGATCCTGGCTAGCAAGGCGCCATAGATTGGCGATCTGTTGTTGCACGGGCGACGCTCCGCTGAGTGTATCAATCAAGCTGATTAACACCAAGGGTGTTAAGATTTGCGTTTGAGAGCGAGACTGGTCGCCGCTAAGGAGTTTTAGTTTACTTGGGAAGATCAAGCTCTGCTAGATTGCTAACAGTTCTTGATTATGTCGTTAAGCCATGAGAGCGCTTTGATCTATTATCCGAATCATTCTCGGCCACAGGAGTGGCAATGAGAGTCCACTACATGTCGGATATTTATCTCGAATTTGGTGCTATGGAGGACATGCCCGAAGGCGAGGTACTCGTACTGGCGGGCGATATTACGGTTGCAGCGTGTCTTGCACCAGATGCAGAAGATTCTCGTAAGGCTCGTGTGCGATCTGCGACGCTCAGGTTCTTTGACATTGCGCGAAAGAACTTTGACCTCATTATTTTTGTCGGTGGTAATCACGAGCCATACGGGCTTGATATCGAAGAAAGCCAAGTACTAATCGAGACACATCTTTGCAGGGATGGCATCCTATACTTAGAGAATAAGACTGCCACGATTGATGGTGTTACCTTTCTTGGCGCTACGCTTTGGACAGATATGGAGTGCAGTGAGGGGCAGTCTGAGCGCATTATAGGATTGGGGCTTTCTGACTTTCGTGTCATTTCAGCAGACGGTCGCAGGTTTACACCCCGGCATGCATTGGCACGCCATCCGCAATCATTAGACTTCCTTAAGCGTGAATTGGCAGGCTTAGCCGATCACAAAGTGGTTGTGGTTACTCATCACGCGCCAAGTTATCAAGGCATGAGTGACCGGTTCCGGCGAACGCCAGTGGCGCCTGCGTTTGCGTCAGATCTGGACAACTTCATCTTAGCACATCCGCAGATCTGTGATTGGGTTTTCGGGCACACGCATATCGTCAAAACGTTCCAGATCGGCGAAACGACCTTGCGGACGAATTGCCGTGGCTACATTGGCCGTGAGCGAACGGGCTTTGTGCTTGATGCTCATTTCGATATCGGATGAAGTCGAAAAGTCGATTGACTACGTCGGCAGCATCATGTCGGCTGGCTATCAAAAGGAAAACAAGTATGAGGGACAGCCGCCCATGAGATGGATGCGATTTACCGTTGCTGGTGAGACGAGCTATGGACTGGTCGAAGGCGATCAAGTGGAAGGTGTCAGTGGTACGCCGTTCGGCGACTATCGGCGCACGGGCAAGCGATATGCCCTGGATGACGTCAAGTTCGAAATACCGCTTGAGCCAAAGACATTCTATGCGGTGGGTTTCAATTATCCTGAGCATGTCATCAAGATCTCCAAACAGCAGGGGATCGAACCCAATCTGCCAACTCAGCCTGACGTCGGATATCGCGCCAACAATGCCCTGATACCGCACGGCGAAGCGATCGTCATTCCAAAGGACGCGACCGAGCAAGTGCAATATGAAGGCGAGATTGCTGTTGTTATTGGTAAGACTGCGAAGTATCTCAGCGAAGATGAGGCTTTGTCCTGTGTTCTGGGTTATACGATTGGCAACGATGTCAGCGAACGGAGTTGGCAAAAGTCTGATCGAACGCTGTGGCGTGCTAAGAATACCGATACCTTTGCGCCTATGGGACCGTGGATTGAAACGGATGTTCCCGATCTCGATGCGCTTGAGACAACGGTCCGGGTCAACGGGGAAGTCCACTCGCAATTTCGCACCAACGCAATGCTGTTCGGCATCGAACGTTACATCAGCACGATCAGCCAATACATTACGCTACATCCAGGTGATATGATCTGGATGGGGACCGATGGTACATCGCCAAATCTGAAGGCCGGTGACTCCGTTGAAATCGAAATCAGCGGCATCGGTGTGTTGCGTAATCCGGTTGTCGATGAGACCTAGCGAGGGAGCCAGGCGTATGAAATTTGCAACCTTACCTTCGCAGGAGCGGCCGCGCGATGGGCGGTTGGTAATAGTCTCTCGAGACCTGACAAGATGCACTTCGGCGGAATTGATTGCACCGACTTTGCAGTTCGCTTTGGACAATTGGGAAGTCTGCCGGCGCGAACTAGAGGCGCTGGCGTCTGGTTTGGAAATCGGTTCGGTTCCGGCTGAGCGCTTCCACGAGCGCGATTGTATGAGCCCGTTGCCCCGTGCTTTCCAATGGTTGGATGGTTCCGCTTACGTCAACCATGTCCAACTCTTGCGGCAGTCGCGTGGAGTTGAGTTGCCAGAACGGTTTTGGACTGACCCGTTGATGTACCAAGGTTGTTCAGATCCGCTTCTTGCGCCTCGAGACGACATTGTCATGCCGGATGAAAGTTGGGGCATAGACTTCGAAGGTGAAGTCGCCGTTGTGACCGACGCCGTGCCGCTGGGAGCCGATGCAGAAACGGCTGCACGGGCAATTCGACTGATCATCATCTGCAACGACGTGTCCTTGCGCAACATCATTCCTGATGAGCTCTCAAAGGGCTTTGGGTTTGTCCACGGCAAACCACCATCAGCGTTCTCGCCTGTTGCCGTTACACCGGACGAGCTGGGCCAAGTCTGGCGGGACTCGAAGGTTCATTTGCCAATGCTAGCTTATCTTAATGGCGAAGCATTCGGCAGCCCCAATGCAGGCGTCGATATGACGTTTGATTTTGCGACACTGATTTCTCATGCAGCAAAGACCCGCCCATTGTCGGCTGGAACAATTGTAGGGTCCGGTACAGTCTCGAACCGTGATGTCGATGGTGGTCCGGGTCTGCCAACTGCCGAGGGTGGAATTGGCTATACCTGTATCGCCGAACAACGCACGGTCGAGGCGATTCGCCATGGCGAGGCGACTACGCCGTTTTTGAAGTTCGGCGATGTCGTCAGGCTGGAAATGAAGGATGACAGTGGACAGTCTGTGTTTGGTGCGATTGAGCAGCGATTTCTGCAGCTAACGTGAGGTGTTGGCGTGTGTAGTTTGTCTGGTGAAGGCGCGAAGCCTAAACTGAATGATGAAGGTATGCGCCTGTTGCCGGAATCCAAAGCCCGCAAGCGCGCATCTCAATTTGATCTGACGCAGTGGCCAGCTGGGTTCTATGAAGACCCCTATCCGACCTATCATGCGCTTCGTATTTTTGATCCGGTGCGGTTGATGCCTGATGGATCATATTTTTTGTCACGGCATGCTGACCTTGNAGTGGTCTACAAGGACACNAAGACCTTTTCTTCCGACAAGANGGTGGAGTTNAAACCGAAGTATGGCGATGGGCATTTGTTCCNCCATCATACGACCAGTTTGGTTTTCAATGATCCACCACTACACACGCGCGTGCGCAAGATCATGGCTGGCGCCNTGACCCCGCGAGCGATTGCCAGCATGGAAGGGCCAGTTGTCATGCTGGTTGATGAGTTGCTGGATGCAATGGAGNGCATGTCGCACCCTGATTTGATTGAGGATTTCGCAGCCGCGATTCCAGTCGAAGTCATCGGCAATATGCTCGACGTCCCGCGTGAAGAGCGCGAGCCTTTGCGGGCTTGGTCGTTGGCAATTCTGGGCGCATTGGAGCCTGTGATTGACAATGANCAGTTCAAGGCTGGAGAAGATGCTGTCCGAGATTTTACGACCTATCTCGAAACATTGGTCGAGCGCCGTCGCCGGAACCCGGGCGATCCGGATAAGGATGTTCTGACTAGGCTGATAGANGGGGAGGCTGAAGGCGGGCGACTNTCGGAACACGAGCTGTTGCAGAACGTGATTTTCATATTGAACGCCGGGCACGNAACGACAACAAATTTGATAGGTAATGGTCTATACGCCCTAACGGAATGGCCGGGAGAAAAAGATCGGCTTATTGCGCAGCCGGAGTTGATTAAAACGGCGGTCGAAGAGTTTCTCAGGTTTGAAAGCTCCAATCAGCTTGGCAACCGGATTACAACGGCGCCGACCGAGATTGATGGTGTTACGATGTCAGCGGGGACCCGAATCAGCCTTTGTATCGGTGGTGCAAATAGGGACCCGAAGNGCTTCCTGAAGCCAGACGTTCTCGATGTTGGTCGGCAGCCCAACCGGCATCTCGCCTTTGCGTCCGGAGCACATAAATGTGTCGGGATGAATGTCGCCCGACTTGAGGGACGGGTAGCAATTTCAAGGTTTCTTGCGCGCTTTCCGANTTATAGGATCAGCAGCAGTGTCGTGCGTNGAGGACGGGTTCGCTTCCGCGGGTTCCTATCGTTACCGCTCTCGTTGTAACGCACGGATCGGAGAGGGAGTGACGGTACGCACTTACTTGATCCANCACCCCAACCCCGTCAGAGGACGCTATCACTACTCTCTGACGGGCTGATTGAATCGCGAAAGCGTTGCCAAAACTCTAACGTCTGGTCAGAATCATAATNTAATTTTGCGGTCGAGCTCGTGCTTTGAGCTAAGTCGTAACGCNCAAAGCAACCCAACTTTTTAGGTAAGCATCTAGCCAGCGCCGTACGGTCGGACCATGTGTTAGGTGATCAGAGAGTTGCTGCGTGCGCGGTCTCGCGTTTGGCAGCATCAATCGCTTGCTGTTGTTGCTCCATCGATTGACCTGCGCGTAAGTAATTTCCGGATGGAACTGGAATGCGACGGCCGTGCCGTACTGAAAGGCCTGGTTTGGATACGGGCCGTCGGGTAGAGCGCTTACCAATAGGTTTGCGTTCCGAGGTAGATCGAAACCATCACGATGCCACTGGTAGAAATGACTGGGCCAAGGCACGCCTTCGATGTCAGGCGCATGAGCTTGTACGCCGTAGTATCCGATTTCAGCACGGGCATAGGGGTCACGAAACACGCGGGCGCCGAGATGATTAGCCAGCATTTGTGCGCCAAGGCAGATGCCAAGGAACGGTTTTTTTTCCCTGAGTGGAACGCTGATCCAGTCAGTTTCCCGCAATAGAAATCCAAGTTCGTCATTCGCACACTGCGGTCCACCGAAGATCACAGCTCCATCGTGATGCTCCAATGTTTCTGGGAGGTCGTCGCCAAAGCGCGGTTTGCGGATATCGAGCGGGTGGCCTTGACGCCTCAGCGTGTGGCCGACCTGGGCGGGAGTGGAATGTTCCTGGTGGAGAACGATGAGAACTGGTTTCTTGGCCTGCGGTTGCCTCGCCGACACTTCATCTGATGCGTAAATATCGGAGCCTTCCGGATGCTCGGCTGATTTCGCTTCCAGTATCACTCTGAGTGTCACTTTTCATCGTCCCTTGGGTTGAGGAGAAAGGCCACAACGGGGCTCGTTAGTGGCGCTGGTAGGATCCTTAGACAGATTGCAAGTATGGTGTTGAACACGCCCGGTACGACTACAGTACGACCTAGCTTGTACCAAAACATTGTCGAGCGGGCGACGGCGCGCGCTGTCATTGCAGGTAGAAAGCGACGATAGAACGCGCGTTCGGCATCCATTTGAGCGTGAAACTGCGTTTCTACTGGCCCGGGTGCGATGACCGTGAATCGCACTCCCTGGCCGCGGTTCTCATAACTAAGGGCCTGCGTCAGGGATATGACGTACGCCTTGCTGGCGTAGTAGGCGGCTTGAAAGGGCCCCGGAGTGAGGCCACCGAGAGAGGCGACATTAATGATTCCGCCGTGTCCACGGACCAGCATGTCGGGGAGGAACGTTTGCGTTAGCCGGGTCAGCGCAGAGATATTCAGCTCAACGAGATGATCGATTTGGGCGGGGGGCTGGTCAGCGAAGTGTCCCGACAAACCCACGCCCGCGTTGTTGATCAGCGTATCAATGTAGAGATTGAGTGTACCAAGCTGGTCGCGAATTGAAGATGCGGCGTCCACGCCGGTTAGATCGATCGCGATTGTCGTGATCGAAGGCGTTGTATGATCGGTAGCGTCTTTGGCTTCAGCCAGTAGGCGGTCGCGTACCCGTTGCAGATCGCTCTCGGACCGTGCGATGAGGACAACACTGCCTCCGCTTCTCACTACCATGCGGGCAAATTCATAACCAATGCCGCGCGTTGCACCTGTTATCAGCGTTGCTGGCTGCAGACCATGGAGCTCAGCAAGAGCTGCTTCATCTCGCTTCCAGAAACGTCGTCGCCACCAAGTCAACATTACGTCAGGCAGCCTTTACACGTGTGGGCTGATGATGGTCCAGGATCTGGGGTGGCCCAAAGCGAGCCGCGAATTCTGCTCTGATGTGATGCGCGAGTTCCAGGCCAAGTTCACTGGTTCCGGACCTGGGCAGATACAAGTTGATATCGAACTCAGGAAGCGAAGGCAGGCCACAATCTTGGCTGAGTATTGAGAGGTGACTCGGTACGTTGTCACGCAGCATGGCGGTGACAGCCAGTCCGGCGGCAACGGTCGCATTGACGGCCTCTTGATTTGTGACTTCGAGCACGACTCTCCAGTCGATGCCGGCATCCGACAACGCGCTCACGACGGCCGGCCTGAAGCGGCAACTTCGGCCGCCAAGTGAAATTGGTAGCGGACGCTGTTGATCGGCGAACGAGTCTTCGACGCCGACCCAGACGAGCTTGTCACGCCTCAACGTTTCACACTTTCGTTTTGGTTTAAGGTCTGTTGTGAGGGTGAGGTCGATGTCGCCACTGTCGAGCTCTTCCAGCAGTTCGTGTCAGTTGCCTGCTTGCAGGCTGACCAAGACATGAGGCCAGGCGTTATTGAAGCGGCGCAGAATGGGCGGTGTATAGTGCGCGACGATATCCATTGGCACACCGAGCCTGACCTCGCCGCGGAAGCTTGGTGTCGTCATCATACCCCAGGTTTCATCATTCAGGGCTACGATTTTCTGCGCCTGGGCAAGCAGTCTTTCGCCATCCAAAGCCAAAGTAATCCGCTTATGTTCGCGCGAGAATAGCTCTGTGCCAAAGAGTTCTTCAAGTCGCTTTATCTGTTGTGAAACAGNGGCTTGCGTTCGATTTAGGAGTCGCGCTGCACCGGTGACGCTGCCTGTATCGACCACGGCAATAAATGCGCGCAGCAAAGAGATATCGATGTCGCGAGGCNTGATCATTCTCGAATAATGAATCGTTATGCTGGNCATTAGATATATTCGATTTCCTTATGCAGGGGAACCCACTATCTCATGGTCATCGATGTCATGAGCGACACGAAGAANGAGGTTCCAAATGCGAACGAGTNTTCCAAGCATCGCCCACATTCCTGCACAATCAGGGTCCGGCCGTGTGCGCTGGGCTAATTTCGTCAAGCGACTGGAGCTGATGTGGGACGTTTATAAGGAGCGTGACCGTCTGAAAGGCCTNGACAGCCATGCCCTTAGGGACCTCGGGATCGATCGTGATCAGGTTGCGCGGGAAGCCAACCGTTCATTTCTCGATATCCCAGAAAATCGCCTGTAGGCGCATCTTTACAGGTTGGTTGCAACGGGTCTTCGGCTATGATGATGGCCGGAGACCTTTTTTATGCACCAGATTTTNNGTTTGAAAACAAATGTTTCCGGGCAAGTGCATCTGATGCCAGCCCCGCCGGCCAAGGCGNTGAATGAAGTATGTCAGCAATTGGTCGAGAGAGATGTAAGCTTGCTCGTCTCGCTGCTGGCGGATGAGGACATTCGGTCGTTGGCTCTGCAAGATGAACCTGTGACAGCAGCCGGCCAAGGCCTTGAATTCACGCATTTTCCAATTGTTGATTTTGGCTTGCCGGAGCCGGTTGCCTTTCGTGTTTTGGTGAGCGAGTTGTGTGCGGCTTTGGAGCGAGGCACNTCGATTGCCATTCACTGCAGGGCAGGTATTGGGCGTACCGGAACGCTGGCGAGCTGCATCCTGAAGGGGCTNGGGCATCCAAGCGAAGATGCCATGNAGCGCGTTGNTGCAGCGCGCGGANTGACGATNCCTGACACCGAANCTCAGCGCCAATTTATTCAGGAATTTCAGCCTGATAGATAGCAACCATTACTTGCCGCGATTGTGGGTGCGCTCGTAGAGTTCGGCGATGATTGTGCTTGCGGTTTTCTCAAAACAACAGGGCAATATCGCGTGGACGAGTGCTGCTCCGGCGGCTGTTGCGAGCCGTGAGAAGAACCACAGTGCGAAACCCATATGCTCGAAGTAGCTTTCATCGACTGACTTGGGGTGGTCCAGGAAAATACGGTTGATCATGGCAAATGCTCCCGTCNGGTATGTTCTTGCCANTATTTATCCAGTACTGAACGGAGAATANTTCCCAAAATCAACGNATATCGATATATTTTTGGGATACTTTCCCAGGATAACACTAAATGTTCGACGAAATAGATCGCCGTTTACTAGCAGAGCTGCAGATTGATGCCAGCGAAAGNCTCGAAGCGCTGGGTAAGCGTGTGGGTCTGTCGCGGAATGCCTGNTGGAACAGGATCAAGCGNCTCGAAGAGGCNGGCATCATTACCGAGCGCGTTGTTCAATTAAATGCAAAAAAGATCAATCTCGCACTCACTGTATTTATTGCTGTGCGNACAAATCAGCANGATCCCGAGTGGTTGGAAACTTTTGCACGCGAAACGCGAACTATTCCCGAGATCCAGGGTGTGTATCGCATGACGGGCGACCTTGATTATCTGATCAAGGCGCGAGTCCCGGATGTGGAAGCCTATGACGAACTTTACCAGCGTCTCATTCGCAAGGTGCCGTTGTCTGATGTGTCGGCGAGCTTCGTGATGCAGGAGATCAAGGAGACGACAGCATTGCCGCTGACCTACTGTTGAGGTCATGGGTTAGTCGACATCAACGGGATNCAGCCGTCGCTCGATACGCTCAAATCGATATCGAAACTCACTGTTTGTACCATGCAAGCCAGTCAGTTGCTGATCAATAGANGANAGACGTGTGTCTATCGCGGTCAACCGAGTGTCAACTGAGTCGANGCGTTCGCGCACTTCCGCGTGCATATCAGTCATGTCGCGCTGAATGCTGCGCAGTATTGTGAGTGTCAGGTTGTNAGTCTCTTCGGCCATGGGTTTTCGATCAATCCGCTACACTATCAACCGTCACTCTTTGAGTTCGGAGATGATTTCNGCCNTCTGCATATGTAGGAGTTCTTCGATGACCTTNGCCGTCCGCCGCTCNCTCTCTGCGAACCGCTGATCCATGCGTTCTTCAAATTCNGCNAAGCGCTCGTCCAATTTGGCATCNAGCTTCGCATCGAGCAGGTCTTCGATCTGTTCGATCAATGTTGGTTCCAGCGGNCGCTCGGAGCGAGGGCGCGGATCGTTGCCGGCGATGTATCGGTTAAGCTCAGCCATTTGCCGCTCCAACTCGGTCACGCGATCATTCAATGTTGGCATACAACGTACTTCGTTTTTGTCTCCAACAATAGCCGGGCGGTGCCAGGCGCCGGCCCCAAAGATAACTTGAATGTTATTGAGCAGCTAGCTGATTATAATTGCCGGTAAGTAGGACCTTCGATTAACACCCCCCTCCCTCAACCATCTCACTCTCCCCCAATTGTGTTATATTTTCCGGGGCGATACATTGGCGCGATAAGTTAGGTTAGCCAATTCCCCGGAGGCGGATGAGTATGGCCCAAAAGTCAATTCGCGCGCGCGCCACGGCCGGCGAGAGCGTGCTCGGTGCGATGGTGTTCGAGTTCTTCTCGCCCGGTGNCGCGCAGTGCCTGCAACTCGCCGGTGCCGAGTACATCATCTACGACATGGAGCACACCGGGCTCGGCTACGAGACGCTCAAGACCCAGGTCGCGCATTGCCGTGGGCTTGATGTCGTGCCGATGGCGCGTGTGCCGCGCTCCGACTATGCCTTTATCGCCCGCGCGCTGGATGTCGGCGCCCAGGGCATCATGGTGCCGATGGTCAACAGCNTTGGGGAAGCCAAGGCGATTGCCGAGGCAACGCGCTATCCCCCCGAGGGCCGGCGCGGGGCCGCGTTCGGGTTCGCGCACGACGACTATCAGGCCGGTTCGCCGATCGACAAGATCAAGGCGGCCAACGAAAACAATCTGCTGATTGCCCAGATCGAAACCGAGCTTGGTCTTGAATCGGTGGAAGGCATTGCCGCCGTCGACGGCATCGATGTGCTCTGGGTCGGCCATTTTGATCTCACCAACTTCCTCGGCATTCCCGGTCAGTTCGATCATCCGAAATATCTTGATGCCTTGAAGCGCGTCGTCGATGCCGGCCGCAAGCACGGCAAGGGCCTCGGCTTCATGGCCAGCGATATCAGCTGGGCGCAGGAGTATCAGGATCACGGTTTCAATATGCTGGCGTGCGGTACGGACCACGGCTTGCTCATGGCGGGTGCCGCCAATATTCTAGACAGCGTGCGCGGCCGCAAAGCCCAAACCAAAAGCAAGGCAGCGGCGGGCGACGCCAAAAAGGCGAAAGACGGGAAGAAGGCCAAGAGCAAGAAATGACATTCAAAGTCGCGAGCACGCGAGACCTGATGACGGCCAGCGGCGAGCCGTGTTTTCCACCGGCTGCTTTCGACGTGCTCAAGCAGGAGTCCTCCATTGAGTGGGAGTGGCTGCCGGAAAACGTCACCGAAATCACGCCGGACATCATGGCCCGCTACGACGGCCTGCACGTCAACCTGCCGTTGGTGACGGCGGCGTCTGCTGCGCGGGATGACTGCCGTTGCAAGATCATTGCGCGCAACGGCGTTGGCTATGACACGGTTGATGTCGCCGCCCTGGTGGCCAAGGGCATCCTGGTCACCAACACGCCGATTGCCGTGCGCCGGCCGGTGGCGGTGGCAACTTTGACCTTGTTGTTCGCCTTGGCCGGGCGGTTGATCGACAAGTACAAGTTGGTGCGCTCCGGCCGCTGGAACGAGCGGGTGGATTTCATGGGCACCGGCTTGACAACCCGGACGTTGGGCCTTGTTGGTGCCGGCAGCATCGGCAAGGAAATTATGCGGCTGGCGGCGCCGTTCTGTAAGCGCATCATTGCGTCGGACCCGTTTGCTGACGCGAGTGATGTGGCGGCAGCCGGTGGTGAGCTGGTGTCGTTCGATGATGTGTTAGGGCAGTCCGACTTTGTCGTGGTGTGCTGCCTGCTCACTGATGAGACGCGGCACCTGATGAATGATGCCGCCTTCGCCAAGATGAAGCCGGACGCGTATTACCTGAACGTCGGGCGCGGGCCGATCCACGATGAGGCGGCATTGGTGTGGGCGTTACAGGCGGGCCGCATTGCAGGAGCCGGGCTCGACGTCACCGAGCAGGAGCCGATCGAAGCTGATAGTCCGCTCATCGGTATGGAGAACACGATCATCACCCCGCATGCGCTGTGCTGGACCGACGAGTGTTTCGAAGACATCGCCTCAACCGCGCTGCAGAGCATTGTCGATGCCGCGCAAGGGAAAACGCCGGTGCATGTGGTGAGTGGGTGAGGCGAGGTTCGTTAAGAACAATCCAATCCACGGGCAAAGGCTTGGTTGATATAAACGATCTCATCAGAGCCTTTGCTTGGCTTTCTTACTATATTGAAGACCCTTTCGTCATATCTGTAATCAAAAATATATTTCTCTGTTCCAGCTTTTGTCTCAGTTCCGAGTACGCCAAACCAAAACATTAATCTTATGACTTCATCGATAGCATCAACCTCATATCCATAATCTTTTAGGTCTGCTCTTATGTTACCTAATGATGTGCGTCTTGGGCTTCCAATAAGACAATAAACTGCTTCGAAAGATCTGGGGTAAATATCTTGGAGTTCATAATTGGTGTTTCCAATGATGTCTAGGCTGTATAATCGATAGCCCTCCAGTAAGTCGTCTTCATCTATTTTGGTTTTCCCTGATGCTGCTGCATGGCCCAGACATTCTCTAACGAGCTGAATTAAGTAACGAGGCCGCATTAAGCTGCGTTGAACAAGCCAGTCGAGTGTGTCCATTCCGTCAATCTTTTTACATGCAATATCATACCATTCAGAGCCATTTGGATTGGCTTTTGTCGAAGTTGAAATGTTTATCCTTCTTTCGATAACCGACCGAAGAGCTGCTGCGCTCTCCCAGTCGACAAGAATTACGTCTTGTTTGCCTCGATCATTTTGCTCACCAATAAGTAGCTCGAATACATTGTTCCTGAGGAAAAGTAGCCAATCAAATGCTGTCTCATTTCTTGATGCTTGACGCTCAAACTTTCTCAATGCGTCGCTCAGTGAGCGGATGATGACAACGTCATCACTATCTATGCCTCGGGTCTCCCACCCTTTGTCGATGTTTTCAATTAGGAGCACTGTGCGATCCCGCAATTTTAAGAAGTCCAATAGATGACTGGTCAATTCCCTTAAGTCCGTTTTGTGTATTAAGTCAGTAACTTGACTTGTGGTCAGAAAGGCATCCGAAGTTGATCCATGATTTTCACGATAGTTGCTACTAATTCGCACTAATAGTATCATCATGCGTTCTGAGAAATCGCCTTCGATATCTTCCATAAATGTCTCATGGAAAGGTTTGAGCTTATCGATGGCATCTGTAGCTCGTGGATCTCTGACATAAAGAGTCTTATACTCGTAGTTGAATGTCTGTTTTACTATTTCCCCAATTATTAGATATTCCCAGAAGGCAGTAAGGGTATGGCCTCTGGTGCCGGCGGCTAGTAGCTTTACCAGTTCTTCTTTGAATTTTTTGAGTTGATATCCATCAGGCTTTAGATCGATAACTTTATCTCGTTGGCTTTCGCGTGCCACATCTCTAACACGCCAGAAGATCGCGGTCTTACCAGAGTCTTTTCTACCAATTACTAGTCTGGCTCTACCGTCTCGGCTCTGTTCTGCCTAAATGTTGTGAGACCTTGCTGACTGACGGTGCGTCACTAGCGAGGATACCATGAAGGCTCAGGATTTTCAGGCACTTGTCGAGCGGTTGGGCGATCTCAGCCGAGTCCAACGCGAGGCGCTCG
>NZGY01000070.1 GCA_002689605.1 Filomicrobium sp. | reverse complement strand
AATATCTGCCCAGCTACCTCGGTTGGCGCCGCATGATTGAACGTGACGGCGAGCGACTTACGCCCCGCCAATGCCTCGCCGGCGCCATGAGTTAGAGGGGAAAACTACATCAGAGCCGAACAGAGCCAACAAGACAGATGCTTCACCTCGAAGCTCTAGCGACGGAGGAAATGCGCTTGTCGCATAAGCTGCTCATAGCAGAAGACGAGCCCGTTATCGTCGAATCGCTCAAATTCCTGTTTGAGCGAGAAGGCTATACCGTGGGCATCGCAACGGACGGTCGTCAAGCACTGGAACAGCTGCAGTCACTCTCACCAGACATCCTCGTGTTGGATGCAATGATGCGTCACATCAATGGATTTGATGTTCTCAAGACGCTAAGGGCTGACACCAATGGACCTCAGCCCAAAGTCCTGATGCTGACCGCGAAGGGACAGGAAAAAGATCGCCAACTTGCTCTTGAACTTGGTGCCGACGCTTATATTGCCAAGCCATACGCGAACAGAGATGTTCTAGAGACCGTCCGCAAACTCCTGGAGGCTTAAGCGTTACAGAGAGGCATCCGTTTTCCGCGGAACAGCTGGCCAACCCATTCGCATGCGAAATTCAGTTAGTACCGCCGATTGGGGCGGCGACTTGCAACAGGCCGCGAACGTTGCTTCTCGCGCAAGAACACGTAGAGACCCGATCCTCCGATTAGCGCAATTCCAACAGCAACCCATCCATCTGGCAGTTCGCCAAATATCACCCAACCCCACATGATCGACATCGGTAGCGCCACGTACTCGAATGGCGCAATCGTAGCGGCATCAGCCGAACGATATGCTTGCGAAAGTGAGTAACCAATAAAAGCCGAGCTCAGACCCAAAAGGATAAACCATGGCCAGTCACCATCGGCAGGCCAGGTCCACGCGCGCAACAGGAAGATCGCACTCTTGTTTTCAAGCCCTTCTACAAACCGCCCGTCCCCCGCAATCAGCCAGAAAATGATACTGACCGCAAGAAACGTGAATTGGATATAGATCGCCATTGCCGATGCAGTGGATGATATGCCGAGACGCCGAGTTAGAATTTGCATACAGGCGTACGCAAACGCACCGATAACCGGCAAGAGTTGTATCAACTGACCAGTGGTTGTCTCGCCGTCCAAACGGCCAGGACGCAGCATGACGATCACGCCTGCAAAACCGACAACAACAGCCAAAAGTCTCCGGGGCCCTACCTTCTCACCCAAGAAAGGAATTGAAAGGACTGTAATCAGCAGCGGCGCAACGAAGAACAAAGCCGTGGCGTCCGCCAAAGGCATAACCGCAAGAGCTGCAAAGAACGACATATTGGCGACAACAATGAAGAGCCCACGCAGGATATGGAGACCGGGTTTATCTGTGCGGAGCATCCGGAATCCGCCCTCGAACTGCAGGATGGCAATACTAAAGACAATGCCAATCGCGGAGCGCACGAAAACCATCTCATGCAGGGGATAGGAGCCGGATAGCTGCTTGATCAACATGTCATTGATTGAGATGAAAAACATCGCGATTAAAATGAACAGAATGCCCTGGCTTGCCTTATCTTGGTGTTGTCTTGGTTGGCCGGGCTGGTTGTCCATATATCGAAGCCTCATCAGCATTCTGCACGAAGGCCTCAAGCGTTATCCGTCGTGCTAGTCCGCGTCCAACGAAAAAGCTATTCGTCCTGTTGCGACACAACCGATTGCCAGGATCCATATAACTCGGCCTCAGACGAAAAGGGTCTACGACCGCCCGGCACCAATACCAATTCAGCTGCAGAATTAAGTGTGCTCAAATTTCAATCAACTTCGTTGCATCTCTTCGCTTGATTTCTAGTGATTCCACGGTCCATTCTGTCAATCGTGCTACATGTTTGCGACAGCGCAGTTCGGCCGGGATGACAAGTGCCAATGTTCAACGAGATGTACGACGATGATGGCAGCATCAGACCGGCCTACACCTACATTGCGAAATGGTTAGATGAAACGGGCTTCGAGTTACTCGGACAGCGCAGTGAAGATGCGGAGGCCTTGTTCCGCCGCATTGGTATTACCTTCGCCGTTTATGGTGAAGGTGGTGATCCGGAAAGACTAATCCCTTTTGATCTCGTCCCACGTGTCTTCAGCGCTTCTGAGTGGCGCCGCATGTCCCGTGGTATTGAACAACGTGCGCGGGCACTCAACGCGTTCCTCTATGACGTTTACCACCGTGGCGAAATCATTCGCGCTGGAATTGTACCAGAGGCGTTGGTCTATCAGAACGAAGCCTTCCTTCCGGAGATGATTGGCATCGAACCACCGGGACGCGTCTATAGCCACATCGTCGGCATCGATATTGTCCGGACAGGCCCAGACGCCTTTCTCGTACTTGAAGATAACTGCCGTACACCGTCTGGTGTCAGTTACATGTTGGAAAACCGGGAAATCATGATGCGCATGTTCCCGGAGCTGTTCTCCACCGGCGCTGTCCAACAGGTTGATGATTATCCCGAGCAGCTCCGAGCAACTCTGGAAGAAGTCGCGCCTCCGGCTTGTAAAGGCACGCCAAAAATTGTCTTACTGACGCCCGGGTCCCTCAACAGCGCATACTACGAACATTCCTATCTTGCCGATTTGATGGGCATTGAACTTGTGGAAGCGCAGGATCTGTGTGTTGATGAAGGTCGGGTCTGGATGCGCACGACACGAGGCCCCAAGACTGTAGATGTCATTTACCGGCGCATAGATGACGACTTCATTGATCCTCTCACATTTCGGCCCGAAAGCTTGCTAGGCGTTCCAGGTCTCTTCGATGTCTATCGCGCTGGTGGAGTGACGTTGTGTTCCGCACCGGGCGCAGGCGTTGCCGATGACAAAGCAATCTACATGTACGTCCCACAGATGATCCGCTTTTATCTCGGCGAACGTCCCATTCTGCAAAATGTTCCGACGTGGCAATGCAGCAACCCACAAGAACGCCAGTATGTTCTCGACAACATTGAGGACCTCGTGGTCAAGGAAGTTCATGGCTCTGGTGGCTACGGCATGCTGATTGGACCGAAGGCCACAAAAGACGAATGCCAGACATTTGCCAAAAAGATCGAGGCTGGCCCGTCTGCTTATATCGCCCAACCCACGCTGGAGCTATCAGCTGCACCAACATTGGCCGGCAACTCGCTCGGTGCCCGCCATGTTGACTTCCGGCCATTTTGCCTAGTCGGCAGGCGCGTACGTCTATCAGCGGGAGGACTGACACGGGTTGCGCTTAAAGAGGGCTCGTTGGTCGTTAACTCGAGTCAAGGCGGTGGTGTCAAAGACACCTGGGTCCTAATGGAGTAAGCCCTTGCTAAGCCGGACTGCAGAAAATCTCTATTGGTTGGGCCGCTACGTTGAACGCGCCGAGAGTACCGCGCGTCTCATCGAGATGGGCCGACGAATGGTTATGCTGCCCAGTGCGATCGATAACGACGAGTGGCGTTCAGTTATCCAGGCATCCGGCAAGCTCGACCTGGACGGCCCCGACGATAAGCTGACCGAACGAGACGCCGTTCGGATTCTTCTGCTGGACAACGACAACCCATCATCAATTCGGGCTTGCCTCACCAATGCCCGCGCGAACGGCAGGGCAATCCGAACTGCCTTGACGCAGGACATGTGGGAAGCTCTCAACGACGGTTGGCGACGACTTGAGGATACCAACGAGGCAACGGCTTGCCGCGACCTACCCCAGATCCTCGACTGGGTGAAGCGAAGGACATCAGCCCTTCGCGGAGCAGCAGAGACAGGCATGCTGCGTAACGACGGCTTCGATTTCTTCCGGCTTGGCGGCTATGCTGAGCGCGCCGACATAATGCTGCGCCTGTTAGATGTGAAATACTATGTGCTGCTCCCGGAGACGGAAGTCGTTGGTGGCGGTCGCGACCATCATCAGTGGACGTCTGTGCTGTATGCAAATTCCGCAGCACGCGCCTACCATCATTTGTACGGCGGTGACTACAGTCCATGGAAGATCTCAGATTTTCTCATCCTAAATCAAGATTTTCCTCGCTCGCTGGCGTTCAGCTATGGCCGCATCGGGGAGCATCTCGATCGCCTCGCCCGGCGCTATGGCACACGCCACGAATGCCATTCAATTGCCAATGAAATCATCGGCCGACTTGATGATCTTGGAATTGGCGAAATCTTCCAACTCGGCCTGCACGAATTCACTCAGGACTGCCTCGCACAGAATGTGAGGCTCTCGAATGAAATTGGCCGGGCCTATTACTTCTGAGGCCTGCGATGCGCATTCAAATAACCCATCGCACGCGTTACACCTACGAGCCAGCTGCATCGCAAGTCGCACTGAGGCTCCGCCTCTTTCCGTCAAGTTTTGATGGCCAGAGGCAGGTCTCCTGGGCTGTGACGGTCAACGAAGACACTGTGGAGCCACTCTTCACCGATGGTTTTGGTGACCAAATCGGTCTCTGGCATTTCCGCGAGCCTTGCGAATTAGTCGAAGTCACGGCAAGCGGCCTCGTTGAGACAATCGATAAAGCCGGAGTCGTAGCCGGGTTGCCGCGGCGGCCACCAGCCGGTGTCTTCCTCAGGCCCACATCACTCACCGAGCCTGCTAAGAAACTGAAAGACTTCGCGAGCGAGATCAAAGCTGAGAACGAACTCGCACTCATGCACGCACTGTCAGAAGCCCTCGAGAGCACAATAGAATATCGCAAAGGTTCAACCACCTCGGACTCGTCAGCAGAAGAAGCCCTGGCACAGGGCAGCGGTGTTTGCCAGGACTTCGCGCACATTTTTATTGCAGCCGCACGGCAACTCGGAACACCGGCCCGTTATGTCAGTGGCTATCTTCTAACCGAAGAGGGCGAAGACGAGCTTTTCAAAACTCACGCGTGGGCTGAAGCCTTCGTCAAAGGATTAGGATGGGTCGGCTTCGATCCATCGAACGGAACCTGCCCGACTGATCGCTATGTTCGGCTATCCTGCGGTTTGGATGCAGATTTTGCAGCACCTATCCGCGGTGCTGTCTCAAGCGAAAGCAAAGTCGAACTCGAAGCCGACGTGAATATTGGACTAGAAGAAGCGGAGTCGCCTGAGAGCAGTCAGACCCAGCAATAACTCAGGCAACTTGCTTGCCCACTTCCAAACCGCCTGTCTCAGCAATAAAATTGGCAATCTCACTGACGCCACCATCATTTTTCAGATTCGCAAAAACAAATGGCCGTCCAGCACGCATGCGGGTTGCATCGCTCTTCATGACATCCAGATCGGCGCCAACATATGGCGCAAGATCGGTTTTATTAATCACCAGAAGATCGGACTTTGTAATTCCTGGGCCACCTTTTCGCGGAATCTCTTCGCCCTGCGCAACATCAATAACGTAGATCGTAAGATCAGCCAGATCAGGTGAGAAGGTGGCGGCGAGGTTATCGCCCCCGGACTCAATCAGCACGAGTTCAAGATTTGGCAATCGCTGGCGCATCTCTGCAATCGCATTCAGGTTCAGCGAGCAGTCTTCGCGAATTGCCGTGTGCGGACAACCGCCCGTCTCAACACCCATCACGCGTTCAGAAGGCAAGACTTGCGAGCGCATCAAGAACTCTGCGTCCTCACGGGTATAGATGTCATTTGTAATGACGCACATATCTGTTTGGGAAGCTAGTGCACGGCAAAGGCTGGCGGTCAGAGTTGTCTTTCCCGATCCTACAGGTCCGCCAATTCCGACGCGCAGAGGTCCATGTGGTGAAGTCATGATCGAAACAACCTCGTCGTTTGAGTTTCATGTCGGAGAGACGCAAGGTCTGCTCCAAAAGTCGAAGAACCAACATCCTCTAGAGTTGCCATCGCAAAACGGGCAGACTGCGCGCGAATTGTAGGAAGCAATCCGGCAATAACGCGCTGGCCATCAAATTGACCGACCGCCCCAAGCCTGATAGCCGCAGAGACCTGATTGCCAACAAAGGCCAATGCATAGGCTTCAAGAACGGACTCGACGTGGAAGTCGTAATCGCGCGCTGCAAGTCCTACTGCGCTCGTTAATGCGATCTCTTTGTATTCACGAGCATTAGCCCCCTTCTGTACCGACCAAGCAGCTTGGTAAGCCATCCAAAAACTCTGCCCTTGATCACATGCTTCCTTTGCGCGCTCCGACGACGGCTGCAGGGCAATGGACAACTCCATCAGATCCGCTAATTCAACATCACTTTCGGCACGAATAGTGAGTGAGATCAGAATCAGCTCATTTCGCAATCCTCCGTGCGAAACGACACCGCTCAGCCAAACCGCAAGCGTATCACTGTCTGAAACTTGATCATTGGCAACAGCAGTCTCAAGGCCCTGACTGTAAGCAAACCCGCCCACAGGAAATGCTGGCGAAAGCCACACTAGCAACTCACCGGGCAATCGGGAAAGTGATTGTTTGCCGTCACTAGGTCCGTCTTGCATCAATGATGCTCATGCGAATGATCATGGGTCCCATGATGGTGATGACCGCGATCAAGCGAGCCGTGTCCACCATAGGCACCACCTTCCGGCTCAAAAGGGCGAGATACCGGAACAACCTCACCCCCGAGCCCTACGACCATTTCTGCTAGCACATGATCCGGCAAGATGTAGATGGCTTCGTCAGTAATCTCGGCTGGCGTATGCCGGTTCCCAATATGCCAGGCAATTCGCATCAGATGGAGTGGATCCGAAGTTGTGATTCTTAGCAGATCCTCCGAAGCTGCTCGCACGACAATGATCTCGCCGTCCTCACCAACAAGCCCAGAGCCCGATGGCAGATAAGTTGTTTCGGGAAGATCAAGCAGAAATGCCCGACCACAATCCGTCATCCATCTTACGCGGCGGCGATAGCGCTCCTCACGCGGCAATGTGATCGCAAGGCTCGGCTCATCCAGTCTCACATCTGGCGGTACTATGACGGACGTCGCACGAAGCATCTTTCGACCTCAGAACAGAAAATATCGCTGTGCCATTGGCAGCTCCTCTGCCGGATCGCAGACCAGCAATTCACCATCAGCACGCACTTCATAGGTTTCCGGATCGACGGTTATATCAGGTGTGGCATCATTCATCACCATATCCGCCTTCGAGATGCCACCCCTTACATTCTCAATCGCAACAAAGTCCTTTTGGAAAGCACCGCCGGCTTCACCAGCACCGAATCGTTCAACAATGCCCCCGTCCTTAAATGCCGCCTGGGATACAAATGTTACTGACGTCGCCGTCAGCGCTGAACCGTAAGCCCCAAACATTGGACGATAGTGCACTGGCTGCGGCGTTGGAATCGAAGCATTTGGATCACCCATCTGCGCAGCGGCAATCGCACCGCCCTTAATGATCATATCAGGTTTGACACCAAAGAATGCAGGGGACCAGAGAACGAGATCAGCCAACTTTCCAGACTCGATCGACCCGATATGCTTCGACATGCCGTGTGCGATTGCCGGGTTGATCGTGTATTTCGCGATATAGCGCTTTACCCGCGAGTTATCATTGCCGCTCGTACCATCCTCCGGCAACGCACCCCGTTGCACTTTCATTTTATGCGCTGTCTGCCATGTCCGGATGATCACTTCACCCACACGACCCATAGCCTGACTATCGGATGCCATCATGGACAGCGCGCCAATGTCATGCAGGATATCTTCAGCCGCAATCGTTTCCTTACGGATACGACTCTCTGCAAACGCCAAGTCTTCAGGAATCGATTGATCGAGATGGTGGCACACCATCAACATATCGAGGTGTTCATCGATTGTGTTGACGGTGAACGGCCGTGTTGGGTTCGTCGACGATGGCAGCACGTTAGGCAGCCCTGCAACACGGACAATATCTGGTGCATGGCCACCACCGGCACCTTCAGTATGGAAGGCGTGGATCGTTCTCCCCTTGAACGCCGCAATCGTATCTTCAACAAACCCACTTTCGTTCAGCGTGTCTGTGTGGATCATGACTTGGACGTCGTAGTCGTCGGCCACACCAAGACAGGTATCGATCGCCGAGGGCGTCGTCCCCCAATCTTCATGCAACTTCAGCGCACAGGCACCGGCCTTGATCTGCTCAACAAGACCTGACCGGTTCGAAGCGTTACCTTTACCGGCAAACGCCAGGTTCATAGGGAATGCGTCCGCTGCACGCAGCATCATCTTGATATGCCACGGACCAGGCGTACATGTCGTTGCGTTTGTTCCCGTTGCCGGTCCCGTGCCACCACCCAACATCGTTGTCACGCCGGAAATCAAGGCTTCTTCGATCTGCTGCGGGCATATAAAATGGATGTGAGCATCAAAGCCGCCAGCAGTCAGGATCTTTCCTTCGCCAGCGATCACCTCTGTTCCAGGGCCTATAATGATATTGACATCAGGTTGTATGTCCGGATTGCCGGCTTTCCCAATCGTCTCTATCCGACCGCCCTTTAGTCCGACATCAGCTTTGAAGATGCCAGTGTAATCTACAATCAGCGCATTGGTAATAACTGTATCGACAGCACCATCTGCCCGGCGAACCTGGCTTTGGCCCATACCATCTCGGATAACCTTACCGCCGCCGAACTTGACTTCCTCGCCGTAGGTCGTGAGATCCTTTTCGACCTCGATAAAAAGTTCGGTGTCGGCGAGACGAACTTTGTCTCCGACCGTCGGACCGAACATGTCGGCGTAGGTCTCACGAGCAATCCTGAACGACATCAATTATTCCCTTAAAGCTTGCCCATAACTTGCTGGCGGAAACCATAGACAGCCCGATCACCGGTGAGCGCGACCAGCTTTACAGTTCGCGACTGCCCCGGCTCAAAACGCACAGCGGTACCTGCTGGAATATCGAGCCTGAAACCTCGCGCCTTATCACGCTCAAAACTGAGCGCCGGATTGGTCTCAAAGAAGTGGTAATGACTGCCAACCTGTATTGGTCGATCACCGGTATTGGCCACTTCGACTTCGATAGTGTCTCGCCCTGTGTTGAGCTCTATCTCACCAGCTTGTGTAATGACTTCCCCAGGAATCATTTGCGCCTCCGCGTGGCGACATGACGTGCTCCGAGCAATAGCGCGATGGAAACTGAAAACAATGCCACTGCAAGCAATGAGGAACCTACGCTGAGGTCCATGACATGCGGATGGGCATGGGGCATCTCAGTCGTGTGGGCTAGTGCTGCACCAGAGGACAATACAAAACCTCCAGCCAAGACTGCTCTCAATTTGCTCATGCGTCTCTCCTCTGCTTATCGAATAGGATCATGGACGGTCACCAGCTTGGTACCATCCGGGAACGTCGCCTCAACCTGGACGTCGTGGATCATTTCTGCGACGCCCTCCATAACCTGCTCTCGCGTGATCACACTCGCGCCCGCCTGCATGAGATCAGAAACACTACGGCCATCACGTGCTCCTTCAACGACGAAATCAGTAATCAGCGCGATAGCCTCGGGATGATTGAGCTTAACGCCTCTCTCCAACCTGCGTCGCGCCACCATCGCAGCCATCGCAACCAGTAACTTGTCTTTCTCTCTCGGGGTTAGGTTCACGGTCTCAAAGGCCCTCTTGTAGGATAACTAGCAAACGTCCCTATGACTAAGTCCACCACACTCTAGGCAGCGTACCACGCCGCAATACCGGAACAAGGTCAGACATCAGGCTTCGGATCTGTTCTGATTTGAGTGCCATTCCGCGCACGACCAGCATCTTATTCCAGGCGCTGGCAGCACAGTTAATTTCGCTTCTCGCCAACACCTCCCGCACACCCCCTAGTCGATCCTCAGCGTCTGGCGCCAGAAACACCAAAGTCAAAAGTGCTTGCGACCCGCCTGCCATAACGGCTTCTGAAAGCAGTCCAAATGTTTCATCGCGAAGAAGGACATTTTCCGCAAATACCAATCGATCATCACGATAGATACGCCATTTATCGCGAAACAAGCCAGAGGCCAGTGTCTCCCCCATGGCCGCACGACCAAGTACGAGCGTTTCTGCAATCAGTAACGAGGCAGAAGTTGGAACCTTGGCGATGATACTGCGTTCAAGACGCGAGCGGTCAAATATAATGGTATCCTGAGGCAACCAGTTAAGACCGGCGTCACTTCCAAGGGATAAGCGCGTATCGATCTTTGAAGTGGCGCCGTCAGGCGATCGGTACACCCGCTCGGAAGCCTGGGTCGTCACCGTTAAATCTGCGTTGTCGTCAACACGAACGTCATGCAAGATGTCGTCACCCGCAGCGATACCTCCTCCCGTGTTGATCAGCACGGCCTCGGGCGGTGAGGAACGTCGTGGAGACCTCATCTTATAGCCGTCCCGCTCACGCGAATTGATGATTCGGCTTTCGCCCAACCGCTGTGCACACCGGATTGAGACCCCGCCCGATACCCGGACATTGCCAAGTCCTATCGGAACATCTTTGACACGATCAGACAGAAAGGTGGCTGCGGACATGATCCTCCCTCATCTCTGCTCGTGTTCCAGATAAGATAACCTGCCCCCGGTCCATCACCGCGTAGGTGTCTGCCAAGTCGCGCGCAAATTCGAAGTACTGCTCGACGAGAACAATCGTCATTTCGCCCTTATCGCGCAAATAAGAGATGGCCCGACCAATATCCTTAATGATCGACGGCTGTATACCTTCGGTCGGCTCATCAAGGACAAGGAGTTTCGGCCGAGCGACTAATGCCCTGCCGATTGCCAACTGCTGTTGTTGACCTCCAGACAGGTCACCTCCGCGTCGGCCAAGCATATCCTTCAGTACCGGGAAAAGTTCAAAGATCTCATCCGGCACGAACCGATTGCCTCGCCCAGCCGCTGCATAGCCCGTCTCCAGATTTTCAAGCACAGTCAGGAGCGGAAAGATCTCACGGCCTTGCGGAACAATGGCGATACCGCTACGTGCTCTCGCGTGCTGCGGCTGCGATGAGATATTAGCCCCTTGCCAATTTATGCTGCCTCCGCTGATTTGCTGTTGACCAACAATGGCCCTCAACAAACTCGTTTTACCAACCCCGTTACGGCCCAACACACAAGTGACCTGACCAACCGCTGCATCTAGCGAAACGCCACGCAATGCCTGAGCAGCTCCATAGTGAAGATCAATGTTGTCGACTTTTAGCATATCTTGCTCTTCACTCGCCTCTCATCGCCCCAGATAGACTTCGATAACGCGCTGATTATTGGAGACTGCATCAATCGAACCTTCTGCAAGCACCGCACCTTCGTGCAGACATGTGACCTTGACGTCCAGCGCTCGGACAAAAGCCATATCGTGCTCAACGACAACAACTGAATGAGTTTGTGCAATATCGCGGAGCAAGCGAGCGGTTTCTTCAGTCTCTGAATCCGTCATGCCGGCGACTGGTTCATCAACAAGCAGAAGCTTTGGATCCTGCGCGAGTAGCATTGCTATTTCCAGCCATTGTTTTTGGCCGTGGCTGAGATCCCCTGCGGTTCGGCTCCGTAGCGACAGAAGCCTCACCCGATCGAGGGTCGCATCAATATCTGTGTCTGAAATCTGATCACGCCCACCAAACAGAGCCGACCAAGACGTGCGCTCTCCCGCCAATGCGAGACGAATGTTGTCGGCTACTGTATGGCTCTCAAACACTGTTGGTTTTTGAAACTTTCGCCCGATACCCAGTTCGGCAATCTGCGTCTCACCAAGTTCAGTCAAATCATGACTATCGGCAAAGACAACCTCGCCCATGTCGGGTTTGGTCTTACCAGTGATGACATCCATCATGGTTGTCTTACCTGCGCCGTTCGGACCAATAATGGCCCGCATCTCGCCAGGCTCAAGATAAAGCGACAGCGCGTTAAGAGCACGAAAGCCGTCAAAAGAGACTGTCACACCGTCGAGGTAGAGAACGCTGTTTGTATCTCTCATGGCCTACTCCGCCGGCTGCGCCAGGCCATCACCGGCCGGCTCATCTTTATCGTTACGTCCCCTGCAAAGACGCTTGATGACATCGCTTGCAGTCCCAACAATTCCTTTCGGCAGAAACAAAGTTGAGAGGACAAATATACCGCCCAATGCAAACAGCCAAAACGGTGCCAGAAGACCTGTAGTAAATATCGTTTTCAAATAATTCACCACAACCGCACCGAGCGCTGCTCCGGTTAAGGTTCCCCGCCCACCGACAGCAACCCAGATCACTGCCTCAATCGAATTGGCAGGTTGGAATTCTGATGGATTGATAATGCCGACTTGGGGTACGTAGAGCGCACCGGCGAGCCCCGCCATGCAGGCTGACACTACAAACACGAGCAACTTGTAGTTCTCAACTCGGTAACCCAGGAAACGCGTCCGACTTTCAGCATCCCGGATTGCGATGAGCACTTTACCAAACGTCGATGTCACCATGTAGCGTGAGATACCATAGGTCAACGCCAACGCAATCACAGTCGTGACGTACAAGGCATTTCGCGTACCTTGAGCCTGAATATCAAAGCCCAATATGTCTTTAAAATCAGTCAGGCCATTGTTGCCGCCAAAGCCCATTTCGTTGCGGAAGAAGGCCAGCAGCAGAGCATACGTCATGGCTTGCGTAATGATGGACAGGTAAACGCCCGTCACACGCGATCTGAAGGCAAGCCAGCCAAAACAGAATGCAAGCAGTCCGGGCACCAGAAAAACCATCAGCAACGCAAATGGGAACATGTCGAATCCATACCAGAACCACGGTAGCTCTTTCCAATTCAGGAACACCATGAAGTCCGGCAGGATCGGATCAGCATAAACGCCACGCGTACCGATCTGGCGCATCAGGTACATACCCATGGCGTAACCACCAAGGGCAAAGAAAGCAGCATGACCAAGCGATAGAATTCCGCAATAGCCCCAAACTAAATCAAGGGCGACAGCCAGAATGGCGTAGCAAAGATATTTCCCGAGCAGTGCAACAATATGAGTGGGAACATGAAACGCCGAAGTCTCCGGCAGCAGCAAGTTGCTTGCTGGCACGAGTATCGCTGCGAGCAACAAAACGCCTAAGAAAATCCGGCTGCCGGTGTCGCTGATGCTGAATAGGGCGCGTGTGATCATGCTTCGACNGCCCGCCCCTTGAGTGCAAACAATCCACGCGGCCGCTTTTGAATGAANAAGATCAGCAAGACCAGAATGACGATCTTCGCCAGCACTGCACCAGCCCAAGGCTCAAGGAATTTGTTGGTCACACCAAGAGCCATGGCCGAAACCAGTGTTCCCCAGAGATTTCCAACACCACCAAATACGACCACCATAAAGCTGTCCACGATGTAGCTCTGCCCGAGGTTGGGTGACACGTTATCAATCTGGCTAAGCGCAACACCCGCAATGCCCGCAATGCCGGACCCCAGGCCGAAAGTCATGGCGTCGACATAACCTGTCCGNATGCCCATCGATGCTGCCATTCGGCGGTTCTGGGTTACGGCACGCATCTGCAGCCCNAGNGTTGTTGCACGCAACACCANCAGCAGCACAGCAAACACAACAAGAGCAAAGACGATGATCCAGAGGCGATTGTATGTGATCGCAAGCCCAAGGAAATCGAAGCCGCCACTCATGTAGGATGGCGCACCAACTTCGCGGTTCGTTGGACCAAATATNGTCCGCACCGCCTGTTGTAGAATGAGGCTCACACCCCAGGTCGCGAGCAGCGTTTCTAGTGGCCGTCCATAGAGAAACTGGATAATGCCCCGCTCGATTGCCACGCCCACGAGACCGGCGACCGCAAATGCAAGCGGTATGGCTANCGGCAGTGACAGATCGAAAGCCTCGGGCGCGTAAGCGCGAAACGCCTCTTGCACAACGAAGGTTGTGTAGGCGCCGAGCATCACCATCTCGCCGTGCGCCATGTTGATGACGCCCATCACACCAAAGGTAATTGCCAATCCAATAGCGGCAAGCAAGAGCACAGAACCGAGTGATAATCCGTACCAGACATTCTGGACGTTNGCGGCNACGGCAAGCCAGCGCTCGATCTCGACCACGGCACCTCTAGCCGCTTTTGCTACCTCTGGNTCTTTAGAATTTATCGCCGGTCTGAGAGCAACGATTGCATCCTGCTTCCCACGCGCAGCGAGTACTTCAATCGCACCCAATTTATCAGCCTTGGCCGCTTTCTCGTTGGCGACGATCAAGGCAGCCTGTGTATCAATAAGAGCCTGACGAACACTTGCATCCTGNTCTTNCTCTATCAGTCCAGCAATGGCTGGGAGTACTGCTTGGTCCTTATTGCGAAACACTTCGGCCGCCGCAGCCATACGCTTCGCTGGATCCTTGGAGCGAAGCTGCAACGTTCCAAGCGCCGCCTTAATCGCGCCTCGCACGCGATTGTTCACACGCACACTCTTGAAGCCACTCGNACGCGCGTCGAGAGATTTTGCCGTCAGGTAATCGAAGTATATTTTACCCGTTCGATAGACTGCGGTTGTCTTGTCTTTCGAGAGATACAATCTGCGCTTGGAAAGCGCGGTTAGAACCGCCGGCGCATGGTCAACACCTGAGGCTGCGATCTCGTCAACTGCCTTAATGGTATCGCTGAATGACCCTCCCGCAAAAAGAGNGAGCGCAGTATTCAGTTTGCCTTCGTNCGCGAAAAGTTGCTGAGATGAAACAATCANACCTCCTGCAACNAGGACCAACGCTAATAGAATTTTCGATGCGGTCTGCATCCATCCCCCGATGATGTCGTTTNCGACATTGTTTTTCTCATGTCATGGGGCCGACGCGCGGCCCCATGTGTGCTGTGCAGCCNGTTAAATATTTGACTGGCCATTCCCTTCAATTGCAGCCCNCTAAGCGCCGCCNCACTTACCTGTTTTGGTATTNAANTTCCCGCACTTCTTACCAGGCCAATCACTGATCAGGTCCTTGGAACCAGNCAGATGATCCGACCAAGCATCACCAGGGACCAGGCCTTTGGTCTTCCAGACAACGTCAAACTGACCGGTCTCCAGAATCTCACCAACCAGGACTGGCTTTGTGATGTGATGGTTNGGCAGCATCTTTGACGTTCCGCCAGTCAGGTTAGGCACCTCAACACCGATAATGGCTTCAATCACCTTGTCAGGNTCAGTGCTCTTCGCCTTCTCAACGGCCTTCACCCACATATTGAAACCAATGTAGTGTGCTTCCATCGGGTCGTTAGTAACGCGCTTAGGATTCTTCGTGTACGCCTTCCACTTCTTGATAAACTCCGAGTTCTCAGGAGCTTCNACTGACTGGAAGTAGTTCCACGCTGCCAAGTGGCCAACCAAGTTNGACGTATCGATACCNGCAAGCTCTTCCTCACCGACAGAGAAAGCAACGACAGGAATGTCAGTTGCCTCGATGCCTTGGTTGGAAAGCTCTTTGTAGAATGGCACNTTAGCATCACCGTTGATGGTCGAAACCACAGCGGTCTTCTTCCCTGCTGAGCCAAACTTCTTGATGTCAGACACGATCGTTTGCCAGTCGGAATGACCGAATGGCGTATAGTTGATCATGATATCTTCATCCTTGACGCCTTTCGCCTTGAGATAGGCCGCCAAGATCTTGTTGGTTGTCCGCGGATAAACGTAGTCGGTACCGGCCAATACCCAGCGCTTTACCGACCCACCATCTTCACTCATCAAGTAGTCAACTGCAGGGATAGCCTGTTGGTTTGGCGCCGCGCCCGTGTAGAACACGTTGCGCTCACTCTCCTCACCTTCGTACTGGACTGGATAGAACAGAACGGAATTGAGTTCCTTAAACACCGGCAGGACGGACTTGCGCGAAACAGAAGTCCAGCATCCGAAGACAGCCGCGACTTTCTTCTGAGAAATCAGCTCGCGAGCCTTTTCCGCAAACAACGGCCAGTTTGACGCTGGGTCTACGACGACCGGCTCTAGCTTTTTGCCGAGTAGCCCACCCTTCTTATTCTGTTCCTCAATCAACATCAGCATGGCGTCTTTCAGCGTCGTTTCACTGATTGCCATGGTGCCTGATAGTGAGTGCAGGATGCCGACCTTGATCGTCTCCTCCGCTTTGGCAGTAACGCCACCAACGGCGAGGCTGACACCAAGCGCGACGGATCCAAGCAAAGATCTACGCGTGATTTTCATTCGATTCTCCAACTGAGTTTGTTTGCACCGCAGTCGAATTGGCAAGCCGCGTGCCAGTTGGTAAAGGAAAGATTAAATGGAAATTAACATATTGAATTACAATAATTAATTCAACTAAGGAGAAGTTTGAACTAAGCAGATATCGCGTCAAGTCAAACGAGAACGCCACAATTTTCATCACATAAAGAACATAAATTAAGCACACTAAAAATATGCCTAAAATATAATCAAACTCGATCAGCAGGCAGCCTCTGCGAACAGTTCGGGACCGTTCGACTTCCGCGTGCTAAACTGGCTTGTCGGTATGCCGACCGAGGTTGTTTGCACCACACTCCACCTCGGGCCCCATGCTTTCTGGTGCGGGGCTATGCCGTCGGCTCCCTGCATCGCTTCTCTCCAACGCTCAAGACAACACTTGTCCGACCATTGGCCGCGTTTCAGTTGCAGGCAGGCCGCGCTAAAAGACCTCCTCGTTCTCCCCATATTCGACTCGCACCAATCGCAGGCAGTGTTTGCGCATGACCAAGATTGCAAATCCCTCGTTGCCAAAAGACAAGATCAAGATTCTGCTTCTGGAAGGCATTAGCGATACCGCTGTCTCCATGCTAGCCCAGCGCGGCTACCAAAACGTTGAACGGCTGACGGGCGCGCTCGATGAAGCAGAACTCAAGGAGAAGCTGAGCGACGTCCGCATTCTTGGTATCCGTTCCCGGACACAGGTGACAGCCTCAGTACTAGAAGCCACAGACCGTTTGGTCGCCGTCGGTTGTTTTTCGGTCGGCACGAACCAGATCGATCTGGAAGCTGCCCAGCGCCGCGGTGTACCGGTATTCAATGCGCCCTTCTCCAACACGCGATCGGTAGCCGAGCTCACCATCGCCGAAATCATAATGCTTTACCGACGAACGTTTCAGCGCTCACAAGCCGCTCACATTGGCCGTTGGGAAAAGTCTGCATCGCAAAGTCATGAGATCAGAGGAAAAACGCTCGGCATCGTCGGCTACGGCAATATCGGAACCCAGTTGTCCAACCTGGCCGAAGCCATGGGTATGCGCGTGATCTACTACGATCACACTGACAAGCTGCGCCACGGTAACGTCGAACCAGCGAGCAGTCTGAGTGAACTCCTGGGCACAGCCGATGTTATAAGCCTGCACGTGCCGCAAACGCCAGAAACCCGAGGCATGATCGGTCGACAGCAAATCGAACAAATGAAAGATGGTGCGATCCTCATCAACAACGCACGTGGCGACCTCATTGACCTTGACGCGCTTGCAGACGCTCTCAAGTCGGGCCGCCTTGCCGGCGCTGCAGTCGATGTTTTCCCGGTTGAGCCACCATCCAATAAGGATAGCTTTGTCTCGCCACTACAAGGCATCGAAAACGTTATCCTGACACCACACGTAGGCGGCTCAACTCTGGAAGCCCAATCCCGCATCGGAGAAGAAGTAGCCCGCAAACTCGCCGACTACTCTGACATTGGCAACACGGTCGGCGCCGTCAATTTCCCAGAAGTACTCTTACCGCCACGCCCAATTGGCACGCGCTTTCTGCAAATCCAACGCAATCTTCCCGGAGAGCTGCGACGGCTCAATGAAGTCTTTTCGGAGAATGAAATCAACATCGCCGGCCAGTACTATCAGACAAAAGGAGACATAGGTTACGTCGTTCTGGATACTGATAGCGAAATGGCAGATGCAGAAAATGTCCTCAAAGAGATCCGGGCCCTAGAAGGTACAATCCGAGCACGAATCGTACACCGCATCGGATAACCAATAACGCCCTATGCGCTCGCGTCCCTCCAATGCAAAACGCGACCAATGAGGTTCATGAGCAACTGCGCAGCAAGCGTTGACGTTGACCCCGTTGGATCATAGTCCGGTGCAACTTCAACCAAATCGACACCCACAACCGTGCCGCGACGGGTAATGCCATCCAGCAGTTCGAGAATTTCATAGTACAGGAAACCACCGTGACTGGGTGTCCCTGTACCAGGCGCAATCGATGGATCGAAGGCATCAATATCAATGGTCAGATAGTATCTCTTGCCAGCTGGTATGCGCTCTAGCACACCCTCTACGCCCAGCTTCCGCAGTTGACGAACCGAGAGAATATCCGATCCCATACTCCGGGCGTCATCGTATCCTTCCTTCGCCGTTGACGAGACATTGCGAATGCCAATTTGGGAAAGACCAGTGACATAAGGCTTCTCAGCCGCACGACGCATCGGATTGCCATGGCCATAGCGCACACCATGTCGCTCATCGACAAAGTCGAGATGCGCATCGATCTGGATGACGTGAATGTCGTCCTGACCATCAAAAGCGTTTATGCAGGGTATGTTGATCGAATGGTCACCACCGATCACAACTGGCATCGCACCGGCATCTAGTATCGCACGAACGCCGGCTTCGATATTCACATGGCTCTCTATGGTATCGGTATGGATGATATCTGCATCACCGATGTCAACGAGTTTGAATTTACCCTCGGGAAGATAGGTGATGTCATCTTCGTGGTCATAAGCCCCGGCATGGCCGAACGAGAACAGCGTCGACGCCTCTCGCCCCCCGCGTGGACCTTGCCGAGCCCCAGCCCGCCATTGCGTGCCGAAATCAAAGGGCGCGCCTAGAATCGCAACATCTGCATCCAGCGTTGACCAGTCCTGATGGTATGGCCATTTGCCAAAAGTACAGATCCCGACAAATGGTAAGTTGAGGCGACCGCCTTCATAGCCATGCTGGCTCATTGCCAACCTCTCCAATTTGAACTGCCAACACGCCGGCGGCAGTCGATAGTCCTATACTATCTCCCCCTCCCTGCGAGCAGGGAGGGGAAGTGATAGCGCCCCATAAAACTGATTATCTCAAATGCCAGCTGGCGCCCATATTGGTCCGGGCTAGCTGGACGTGACACGCAGCCGCTCAGAACGACGGCGCAATAGTTCTAGTGTACTGAGAAGCATGACTGAAATAGCAACGAGAATTGTAGCAACAGCCAAGATAGTCGGACTGATTTGCTCGCGAATACCAGACCACATCTGACGTGGAATTGTCCGCTGTTCGATGTCGGCGATGAAGAGAACAGCCACAACTTCGTCAAACGAGGTAATGAACGCAAACAGCGCGCCCGAAATCATACCAGGAAGAATAAGCGGCATTATCACACGAAAGAAAGTCGTCGGCCAACTTGCGCCCAGGCTTTGCGAAGCCCGGATGAGATTCTTGTCAAAGCCGGATAGTGTTGCCGTCACCGTGATAATGACGAATGGAATACCCATGATGGCGTGCGTGATAATGATGCCAGTATAGGTCTTCACGAGACCAATCTCAGCGAGGAAGAAGAACGCACCAGCCGCTGTAATGACAAGCGGCACAATCATAGGCGAAATCAGCACGCTCGTAATCAAGGTCCGCGCAGGCATGTAGGGCGATGTCAAACCAAGTGCTGCAATCGTACCAAGCGTCGTTGCAATCAACGTGGCAATAATCCCAATGAAGAAGCTATTCTTCATCGCGCGAACCCACTGAGCGTTATTCCAAACATCTTGGAACCAAGCCCATGAGCCCCACTCAGTACCACCCACCGTTCCGTTGTTCAGGATGTCTTCATACCAACGCAGCGAGAACGCATCAGACTGCAATGTCAGCATACCTGTTGTGAAACTGAAGTACGGCTCCGCGTTGAATGAAAGCGGGATCACGATCAGAACCGGTATGATCAGGAACGCCAGTACACATCCGCAAAGTGTCAGATAAAAGCAGTGCCAGACGCGATCGCCGAATGAGGCGTATGCGGGTAATTTCATAGCATCTGCCTCCCTTATCCAACCTTCAGTTTGTCAATACCGATCAGCGTATTGAACAACCAATAGAGAATGAGCGTCGCCATAAGCAGCAATGTTCCAAGTGCTGCCGCAAGGCCCCAGTTCAGAGTGCTTTCCATGTGCAAGGCAATGAAATTTGAAATCAACACACCGCTCTGGCCACCAAGCAACGCGGGCGTGATGTAGTACCCGACCGATAGGATAAAGACCAGCATGCTACCTGCTGCAATTCCCGGCAATGTCTGCGGGAAGTAGACACGCCTGAAAGCTGTCACCTTGGTTGCGCCAAGCGACCTGGCAGCGCGCATGTAGGACGGTGATATGGTCTTCATCACCGAGAAGATCGGCAGGATCATCAATGGCATAAGCACATGCACCATCGCCACGATCGTACCGAACATATTGTAGACCAGTTGCGGTCTACCCTGATCCGCTATCAAGCCCAGATTAACCAGCGAGGATAAAATAACACCGTCATTCTGAAGCAATGCGATCCAGGCGGTAATTCGCACAAGCAACGACGTCCAAAACGGCAGTAGAACGCATATAAGCAGAAGGTTCGATGTCTTAGTTGGCAAGTGCGCCAGCAAGTATGCAACTGGATAGCCCAACAAGAAACATAGGAAAGTAACCAGACCGGACAGCCAAAGGGTACGCCAGAAAATCTGAAGGTGAATTCGAATATTCTCATCGACCTGAACTACTTTGCCTTGAGCGTCGACCGTTCGGTCAACAGCGTTCAAGTAGTAGATCGAAGTTGTTGGAGTAGAAACAGTGCGGATCAATTGCCAAAGCACCGGATCTTCCCAGCGCTTGTCCTTGTTGATCACTGCCTCTTTGAATGGTGCCTCAAAGCGCTTCGCCCTTCGCCCGGTCGAAACAACCAGTGATCGCGCGCCTGAGTAGATGAAATTCAACTGCCCGCCGACTTTTGCTGTCGTTCGGTTTTTCCGGCCCTCAATCAGGTCTTCCACCAGCGCCTTAAACACCGGTTCGTCGGGTACACCCTGTCCGTTCCACGAGGCCAGCGCCTTGGTTGTGCGCGGCATCTCAGTGACAAAAACATCATCACTGAAACTCAGCATCGCCATCTTAACGATGGGAGTGACAAAGAAGATCGTGACAAACGCAAGAAGAGGAAGAACCAGCAAGAACGCTTGAATTCGAGAGCGGCGCGTTGCTCTAGCCAATTTAGTCGAGAGTGGAACGCCATCAGCTGCCAGTAGCTGGCCGTTGCCCGTTGTCGCAGAATTCGTATCGGACGGTGCAGCTGATACAGCCATTGCGCAGCGTACTTCCTGAGGTTCGAGTCAGATGATAATCGCAGTCGTTGAGTTGTGGGAAGCGCTTTAGCGCTTCCCACTGCTTTTCAGCTTTGACTTACTTTGCAAGCCAAGTGTTGAAACGCTTTGTCAGTTCGTCAGAACGGTCCGCCCAGAACTCGAAGTTGTTCTGGAAAGAGTTCTTGAAGTTCGCAGGTGCCGTTGGCATCTGAGGGCCCATGTCAATCTTGCCGTCCTGGTACTTACCAACCAGAGCAACAGAAGACTTACGTGCAGGAGCATAAGCTATGTACTTCGCCTGGTTCGCAAGCTGCTCAGTTGCAGTTGAGAACTTCAGGAAGTCCATAGCTGTATCTTTATTTGGAGCACCCTTAGGAATAACCCAAAGGTCGATGTCCCAACCCTGGCCATCCCATACGATGACGAAAGGCTTCTTCTCTTTAGCAACAGCGTTGAAGATACGGCCGTTGTAAGCAGTGGTCATAACAACCTGACCGTCAGCAAGAAGCTGCGGAGGCTGCGCACCAGCTTCCCACCAGACAATGTCCTTCTTGATGGTGTCGAGCTTCTTGAATGCGCGATCTACGCCTTCTTTGGTCTCAAGAACCTTGTAGACGTCCTTAGCAGCAACGCCGTCAGCAATCAGAGCGAACTCAAGATTGATCTTCGGGTTCTTGCGCATGCCTCGCTTGCCTGGGAACTTCTTGGTGTCGAAGAAGTCAGACATGGTCTTTGGCTTGTCCCCTTTGATCTTCGTGTCGTCGTAAGCGTAGATCGTTGACCAGATGATGTTGGCGACTGCACAGTCATGCAGCGTACCAGAGATGAAATCATCCTTGGCTGGTGTACCGTCGGCACCCTTCGGAAGGGTAGACGCATCGATTGTCTCAAGAATACCTTCGTCACAAGCGCGAATTGCGTCTGCGAGCTCAACGTCAACGATATCCCAAGTGACTTTACCAGACTTCACCTGCGCTTTGATCTGCGCGATGCCGCCGTTGTAGTCTTCGGACTTGATCTTGACGCCGGTCTTCTTAGCGTAAGGCTTGTGGTAAGCTTCAACTTGGCTTGCAGTGTAAGCACCGCCCCAAGAAACGATCGTCAGAGACTTGTCTTGTGCGATGGCTGTGCCCGCCGCAAACACTGTCCCGACGGCCGCCGCCGTGAGTAGTTTTGCATAATGCATGTTGTCGTCCTTCTCCCTTAGGTGATGGGCGTAAGCCCGTTTTGCCAGACGGCAGTCTCTCCCTTAGAGGGGGTCTAACGCCCGGCAGTCCTCAGCCAGCCAGCTCAAGTGGGTCGTTTCCCCAACGTTGAGAGTGGCATGCTCAGAAGCATTCGGAACCTTGACGATAAATTCGTCATTTCCGAGAACATTCAATCGGCACCGGATATGGTCGCCGAGATAAATCAACTCCAATACTTTGCCTTCAGTCGAGTTCGCACTTGGTGATGAGCCAACCATGACGCGCTCTGGGCGGATCGATAGCAATGCCTTCGAGCCCGCGTCGCCACAGTTAATTGCGAGTGCCTCACAGCTCTTCCCATTATCAAAGGACACCGTCGCGCGATCGCCGTTCACGTCTTTAACGGTCGCATCGAGTTTGTTGTTCTCACCGATAAACTGCGCAACGAACGAATTGAGCGGCCGCTCGTAGAGCTCTTCGGGTGTCGACAACTGCTGAATGACGCCATCGTTGAATACGGCAATCCGGTCTGACATCGTCAAAGCTTCGGACTGGTCATGCGTCACATAAACAACGGTCACGCCGAGGTTTTCGTGGATGTGTTTGATTTCGTACTGCATCTGCTCTCGCAGCTGCTTATCAAGCGCCCCGAGCGGCTCATCCATCAAGATGAGTTCAGGCTCAAACACCAGCGCACGCGCTACCGCGACCCGCTGCTGCTGCCCGCCTGAGAGTTGCAGAGGCTTCCTGCTCGCGAAGTCTGGCATCGAAACCATGTCCAGCGCGCGCTTGACCTTCGCCTCGATGTCCNCCTTACC
This sequence comes from Filomicrobium sp., assembly GCA_002689605.1. Classification (GTDB taxonomy): domain Bacteria; phylum Pseudomonadota; class Alphaproteobacteria; order Rhizobiales; family Hyphomicrobiaceae; genus Tectiglobus. The sequence continues at coordinate 4,338 of NZGY01000070.1, read as the reverse complement.
CATACCACGCACCTGAAGCGGGAAGGCAAGGTTCTCAAACACCGTCATATGTGGAAACAAGGCATAGTTCTGAAAAACCATGCCAATGCCGCGCTTATTCGGCGGAACATTATTTATCGGCCGACCACTCAGCAGAATTTCGCCGTGCGTGGCAGTTTCAAAGCCTGCCAACATCATCAATGTCGTCGTTTTGCCGGAGCCGGACGGACCCAGCAAAGTCAGAAACTCGCCGCGGGCGATATCCACGTTCAAATCCTTAANGACTAGCGTATGCCCGTCGTAGCTCTTCTGAACGCCCTGAAACGCAACGTGAATATCGTTAGAAGTCAAAATACCTCTCACCGAGACCGTACTGCTTGCGCTTATCGAATCGGTTCTATCGCGTCTTTTTGCGCGCACTTTTTGACCGAAATGACAGCTTCACCCTTCAACCCAACGCCCGAAACTAATGATGCCGACACATTGTGCAAGCACAAAAATCGAGAAACTGATGCTTAGTGATTGTGCAAACCGTCTCAATTTGTGCAAATTTCGCCAATTGACGACCAGCCAAATTGAATTCTAAAGGGGCGCATCAAATTACTCTGTCGGAGCGCCAACTATGTCGTCTGAAGCAAAAACCGTTGTGAATTCCTGGAACGAGTGGGATCCACTTCGCCATGTCATCATTGGTGTCGCTGACGGCTGCTGTATCCCACCCCCTGAGCCGGCCTTGGACGCCAAAGTGCCTGAAGGCTCGGACATGCGCGGACAATGGGGCCCAAGACCACAAGAGACGGTCGAAAAAGCAAATGAGCAGCTCGACGGATTCGCCAAAATTCTGGAGTCGCGTGGCGTCCGTGTGGACCGGCCAACCCCCCTCGACTTCAATCAACCAATCGCCACCCCAGACTGGAAGACAGAGTCGATGTTCGGCACTATGCCACCGCGCGACGTGCTGTTAACCGTAGGCAACGAAATTCTAGAAGCAACGATGTCGTACCGCTGCCGGTGGTTTGAGTATCTCTGTTATCGGCCACTTCTACAGCGATATTACGTCGAAGATCCCAATATGCGTCACGAATCAGCGCCCAAACCAAGACTGACAGACGCGGACTATCATCCCGACTACCTCTCAGACACGATCGGAGTTGAAAAACGCCTCGAGTGGACTGCCGAAAAGTTCTTCGTGACAACAGAGGAAGAGCCACTGTTCGATGCTGCTGACGTTCTACGCTTCGGCAAAGACCTGGTTGTCCAGCACGGCTTTACGACCAATCTCAAAGGAATTGACTGGCTACAAAGGCATTTCACCAACCATCGCGTCCATGCTGTGAATTTCCCGGGCGACCCTTACCCAATCCACATCGACGCGACTTTCACACCATTGCGGCCAGGTCTGATTATCAATAACCCGGAACGCCGACTGCCCGACGACCAGCGTGAGCTTTTCAAGAAGAATGACTGGGAAATCATCGACGCGGCGCGTCCTGCGCACAACCAGCCGCCACCACTTTGCTACTCCTCAGTCTGGCTCTCGATGAACGTCCTGGTGGTTGACCCGAAAACAGTGTGCGTTGAGGCTAGTGAAGTTAACCAGATGGAACAGCTGGATAAGCTCGGCTTCGAGGTCCTGCCAGTACCATTCCGCGATGCCTACGCGTTCGGTGGGGCGCTCCACTGCGCAACGACAGACGTCTATCGTGAAGGCACGCTGGAGGACTATTTCCCCACACAATAATGCACCGGCTAAAAGTGCCCGACGACAACCAAAAATGTCGTCGGCTTTACTCGGCAGCCTCTAGATAGGAAAACGGAGCTGGGCGGTTTCGCTCCGGCTTTAAACTTGTCGAATGGAGCAGCGGAACCGATTTTGGATCCATAAGGGCATCGAAGTTGTCGTCTCGCTCAAGCAACCGCTGACCTAGGGCAACCATCTCATCGTCATCAATTCCGCTGAGCAACTCACTTGCAAGGCCAGCGCATTCAATCAAGGCAGCCTTTCTGTGCGCATCAATTAATGTTGGAAAGACACGTCGCGCGGTTGACCTGACTCGATGGATGTCCAGCTTGAACTCCGTCAGTGGATCTCTCTCGTTGACTGCTTGGGCATTGGCAGCGGTCAAGCGATGGAGTGTCGGGGAGCCTGACTTCGCCTGTCTCAGCTTCTCACCATTTGTGAACGGGAGGACACTGCCAGAGCCGCCCGCAACCCCGCGCCCCCTAGGCCAGCAGACAGTTAAACAAACAAGCGTTGCGGCAAGCATTAGCGATAGAAAACACCAGTACGCGAACAACAACATCGCTCGACTCCCCAGTCACCTTCCCGAGCAAGACCAAATATGAGTATTTTATCACATCGAGGCCGCAACTGAGCCAGAATTGGGATTAATGACCATTCTGAGAACATGGGTTCTATTAGAATTCCACTGAAGTTCAACAACTGGCCTGAGATTCAACTTTAGGACTGCAAGGTCTTACGCACTATGTCCTTAAAGGTCGATTTTCCCTTCGCATCATCATCCGACAACTTGCAACCGTTGTAGAGTCGAGAATGATGACGTGAATTCGATACAATTTTAGATAGCAAATGAATGGGTGCTGGAGCTTCAGTCTTTACTCAGATACTTCTCGGCAGTATTGGCCTGGGCCTAAGCTCTGCGATCCATATCGTCGTACTGCTCGGCGCCATTGGATTGCTGCGCAAGATTCACTATCACATCGATCACTCAGTCTTTCTCAAGCCTGGACTACTGATGGCGGCCGCACTCACCGCGGTAATTTTCGGCCATACTGTGCAGGTCTGGTTATGGGCGGGCGCCTTTCTTTTAGCCGGTGCGTTGCCAACGGTAGCCGATGCGATCTACTTCTCGCTCGTCACTTACACAACTGTCGGCTATGGCGATGTAACAGTCGGGGCAGGCACGCGGATATTCGCTGCCATGGCTGCTGTAACAGGAGTGCTAAACTTTGGATTGAGCACCGCGTTTCTGGTTCGCCTTGTGGCTAGNCTTTGGCCAAANGAGNTAAGCNACCGAGAATAATTAGAGTGCACATATCTAGTCTTTGGCCCGGGTTCANAGATGGCAGCCCAAATCTGAATGGAGAGATCGAATGNNCCANCCCAGTCATGACGGCGTCGCGGTTGTAAAGCCAGGCCAGACCTACNANGGCAAACAAGGTTNCACGTACGGTGCCGGTGCCTCGNCNGAAACCGTCGGAGCCAACAGTGTNTGCATGAATATTCTNCCCATGCCNGCTGGGATAGTTGCNAAAGCCCACTACCATGAAGGNATCGAGACCATCGCNTACATGCTCGAGGGCGAGTGCGCTGTCTACTATGGTGATGAACGTGAAAAGCGGGTGTGGGTCCTGCAGGGCGAGCAATGCTTCGTCGACGCTGATGTACCCCATGCGCCGCGTAACGAAAGCGGCCACCCATGCACTTGGCTTGTGGTCCATTCTTCGGGCAGCGATCAGGATGGGATCGTACTACTCCCAGAACTCGATCAAAAGCTAGCAGATCGGCTGGGCTCTTAACACCCAAAATATGAATCGGATCATACATCAATGAAGTTTGACGAAGCACGCGTACGAGCGGCACTGCTGAAGGCCTGGTCTTTAGACACAGCAGTCCAATGGACAGTTGAAAACCCGGCATCCGGACAATGTAACGTGACAGCTGCCGTGATCCACGACATTTTCGGAGGAGAAATTCTGCGCAAACGCCTACCGGGTGTTTGGCACTACTAAAATCGCATCGACGGCGTGCGCTTTGACCTGACAGACAGCCAGTTCTCCGCGCCAGGCGCACTTTTCGCGGCACCTGAAGCTTACAGCGACAATATCACCGACAGGGCGTCCGCGATGACGAACATCCCTCAACGAGAATATGATGCGTTAAACAATGCTCTCCGACTTGAACTAGAAGTTTAGTGAGGCTCCAGTGCCTTGATGCGAGGAACATCACAAGCTCCTCGCAACGATCTCCCGCATTATCTCATTTGTGCCAGCATAGATTCGATGAACCCTGGCGTTCGTGTAAGCTCGAGAAATCGGAAACTCTACCATATATCCATAACCACCAAAAAACTGGAGGCAGGTGTCGAGCACTTTCTGCTCAAGCTCTGTCATCCAGAATTTGGCACCGGCAGCTGTTGGCACATCAAGTTTGCCCTCAAGATGTAGCTCAAGGCACTTGTCAGCAAATGTTCGAGCAATTGCAACTTCGGTCTTGAGCTCTGCCAGTTTGAAGCGCGTGTTCTGAAACGAGATGATCGGTTTTCCGAAAGCCTTGCGATCTGTCGTATAGTCAACCGTCCATTGTAAGGCTGCTTCCATCGTGGCAACCGCTCCCAT
>NZGY01000069.1 GCA_002689605.1 Filomicrobium sp. | reverse complement strand
TGCTAGAGCCCGATCGTTTCAGATGGCAGCGCTTGGCGCATCCATCTGAAACGTGAATCGGTCTCTAAACTTATTGAGTAGAACAAGATTCACGTTCCGGCCAACAAAGTGGGCAAGTCGAACTGTGATTCCATCCGGAACGATCTTGTTCTAGTCTCGAATTCCAATTCAGGGGAGCGATGATGGGAACAACGTCGAAGTTGAATAAGACGACTAGCGAATTCATCCGCGGTCAGCAGATGTTCTTTGTGGCAACAGCTGCCCGTGATGGTCGTGTCAATCTCTCACCGAAAGGTATGGATACGCTTCGCATTGTCGATGATGCTCGGATCACTTGGCTTAATCTTTCGGGTAGCGGGAATGAGACGGCTGCACACGTTCGAGACGCTCCCCGTACGACTCTGATGTTCTGTTCGTTTGAGGGCGCCCCACTGATCTTGCGAGTCTACGGGACGGCGGAAGTCCTGCATCCACGTCATCCTGACTGGCAGTCAGCTGTCGCTCAGTTTCCTACTCTGGCAGGCAGTCGGCAAATATTCGATCTAGCAATTGATCTGGTGCAAACCTCATGCGGAACCGGAGTTCCGGAAATGAACTTTGTGAGAAGTCGCGGTGAGACAGAACTAGAACCGTTCTACGCCGAAATCGGAAAAGATGGTGTGATCAAGTATTGGGAGAGGAAGAACGCGACCAGTATTGATGGCCGCCCAACAGGGATCCTCGAAGACTCAAGTAGGTGACTTGCTCGGACGTGGGCAGCACGCCGTCAAGCCAATCGTCCGACGACAAGTGGCTCAAGCTCGTGTTTTCAGGCAGCCCTTGGTAACTCTTGCGATAGTCGGCCTTTGAATTTCAGCAAGACTTTCTCAGCGAATGTTCTTGCAGCCTTGGCATGCGGATAGCCGGACAGGCAGAAGCTCGTGCAGCCCGCATCGACGAACTCATTGATCGTCTGCGCCACCTGATCTGGGTTGCCGACGATTGCAACTCCGGCGCCAGCTCTGACTTTAGAGATCCCCGTCCATAAATATTGACCAATACGCATGTCGTCTCCGGAGTCCTCAAGCAATTTCCAAACTTGTCGATTGGCCTCCGATGTGCGGCGAATGCCATCTACCGCACTTGTTTTGGTGCGCATATTTGCCAACTGCATGCCTTCCACGTTGCCAATCAGGTTATAGGCGTCAGCCCACGCCTGCTCCTCTGTATCAGCGCAGACGATCTGCAGTCGCATGCCAAATTGGATAATGTCGTCGCGTCCGTGCTGACGAGCTCTCTGTCGAATGTCGGAAATCTTTTCCCGAATACTCTCGGGGCGATCGCCCCAAAACAAATGTACGGATGAATGTTTTGCGGATATTTCCAGTGCCTGCTCGGAGCCGCCTCCTAGAAAGAAGGGCGGATGGGGTTGCTGCAGTGGTTTTGGCTCAATGGTGGAATTGATGTTGTAGTGCTGGCCCGCAAAACCAATCGGCTCATTGCTTGACCACAATCGCTTCATGATCTGGACTTCTTCATCCATTTTCTCATAGCGGACATTTTTGCTGTCCGGGATGCCATCGGCGCGTGTATCGTCGTCATTGATGCCAGCAATAAGATTGATGCAGAGACGTCCACCTGATAGCTGGTCCAAGGTGGCAAACATTTTCGCCGACAGCACCGGGTTGCAGTAAGCGGATCGCAGCGCCATGAGAGGAGCTACGTTCCGTGTTCTGGCAAGATAATAGGCACCGGTGACAGTTGCTTCCCAACACGCTGCGTTGACCGGCATCAGCATGTAGGCAAAGCCCGCGTTGTCCACCACATCAACGATCTCATCGAACAGAGCGCGGCTTTGTGGAATATGGCCTGCTGNGTCACCGAGACAGGTGCTGTCGCCGCTTGTCGGTAGAAACCATCCGAATGTGAGGTTATTTGCTGTCATTGCCTACCTCCTTTGCTTAGGCCGGATATCGCTCTGCACGATCCGATCTCTTTAGGATTTGCGATTGGGAGCAGGTTAAGCTGCTTCACAAGAAGCTTACACCTTCAAAGCTCCAGTTATGTGATCAATCAAGTTCCCGATTTTCTCTTTGTCGGTCCAACGAAAGACAACGACGNGGTCGCTTTGCTGATCAACCCAGACAATGTTTCCGCCGGCACTATTCTTGGTTGCTCCNGGTGTGATCNTCATCTGAATTGCAGTTTGGATAAAANTGCCGGCCAATCATGATTGGCTAACAGTTGAACCAGAGGATCGATTAGGCCTCGAGTTTCTTGCGATATCACTTCCCAATAGCCAAGTNGCTGCGAAGCAGGTTAGGCTTCACTCTACGGCAGATAAGCAAGAACACCGGAGGATAGCGCCCATGAAAGCTGCAGTGCTCTACGAGACTAACAAGCCTTTGGTCATCGAAGACATTTCGACAAAAAANCCAGGGCCNCGCGAAGTGTTGCTGAACGTNGCTTACGCTGGTTTGTGTCACTCAGACCTTCATTTTATCGAAGGGCTTTATCCGCATCCATTGCCGACCGTCTTGGGGCATGAGTCTGCTGGAATTGTCGAAGAGGTNGGCTCAGAGGTGACCTACGTGAAGAAGGGTGATCATGTCATCACCTGCCTGTCAGTTTTTTGCGGCACCTGCGAACAATGCACATCTGGGCGACCGGTTATCTGCACCAATACGGACGTTAAAATGCTCCCAGGTCAGTCCGAGCGATTGGAGTGGCAGANACCTGACAGACTGCATCAGTTCATCAACATGTCGTCTTTTGCAGAGCAGATGCTGGTGCATGAGAACGCCGTTGTGAATGTCCGCAAGGATATGCCCCTGGACCGCGCGGCGCTTNTTGGTTGCGGTGTNATTACCGGATTTGGTGCAGCGGTCAACACAGCGAATGTGCGCTTCGGTCAGACGGTTGCTGTTATTGGTTGTGGCGGCGTCGGCATGGCGGCAATCAACGGTGCGCATGTTGCAGGTGCTGGACGCGTGATCGCGATTGATACCAATCCGGTAAAGCTGCAGCTGGCAACGAAGCTTGGCGCAACTGATTTGATCAACCCCAATGACGGAGATCCGGTCGAGCAGGTGAAGGAACTGACTAAGGGGGGGGTTGATCACGCCATCGAGTGTCTGGGTCTCAAGTTGACGGCCGAACAGTCATTCCAGATGCTGCGGGTTGGTGGAACCGCCACAATTGTCGGCATGGTACCATTCGGCGAAAAGATTGAGCTGCACGGTTTTGATTTTCTGCGCGAACGTAAGATCCAAGGTTCGTCNATGGGATCAAATCGGTTCCGTACCGACATGCCNCGTTTGATCGAGCTTTATCTGCAAGGTCGTCTGCATCTGGATGATTGGATCTCCGACAAGATCAAGTTGGAAGAAATCAACGAAGGCTTCACGGCGATGAAGGAAGGTCGTGCAGTNCGCTCGCTAATCGATTTCGGAATTGCCTGATCTGCCAGACTCCACNTCGAACATGTGAACAGCACCATTCTTTGAGTGGTGTTGTTTTCAATTCAGCTGCCTGCGCGCCGGTGGACAAGCTCTGTNAACGTGTATTGCAAGACAACGTCATCGCTCTGGTTCAGGAGCTCGATGCGCAGTGTGACAAGGCCTTGCNCTGGTTTGCTACGCGAAGGACGTTTCTCTTTGNCTGTGACNNGTGTTCTGACTCGGTNGTTTTCAATCACTGGTTTTGGAAACTCAANTTCGGTGACGCCGAGCCCGACGATTGGCAGGACTTCAAACGCGCCGGCCTCGTNTGCGAGTTTTTGGGCGACAGCCATGGAATGGAAGGNTGACGCGAAGATCTTGCCGACCGGTGAGCGNNCAGCTGCCTCGTCATCGATATGGTAAGCCTGCGGGTCCCATTCTTTGGCGAATGCGATNATGGCTTCACGGGTCATCAGATGATCGCCGGGAGAATGGAACGTCTGGCCGATTTCCAGATCTTCGAAGAATTTGCTCATTTGCTGGACCTTTTGGACCATCTTACTCGGTGTTCCAATGTTTTTGCTCATGGTCAGGCCGGGGGTGTTCTGGCGGTTTAGAATTCGGGTTGGCATAGGGCTAGCGTTATCTGCCTAGGCACTCGGTTATCGAGATGTTTTGAACATTGCTCACGTCGCCTGCTTCTCCACACTGCACGGACTTGAAAACGCAGCGTAAAACTTCCACTTCCAGGTATTGGCGGGTGGTGGTATGAGCGTGGCATGAGCGAACAGTCACATATTCGAAATTTCTCGATCATTGCGCACATTGATCACGGTAAGTCTACGCTGGCGGACCGATTGATTCAGTACTGCGGGAACGTTGCTGATCGTGAGATGAAAGAGCAGCTGCTCGATAACATGGATATCGAGCGTGAACGGGGCATCACGATTAAGGCCCAGACGGTGCGGCTTGACTACAAGCATACCGATGGGAAGACATATCAGCTCAATTTGATGGACACGCCAGGCCACGTCGACTTTGCCTATGAAGTTTCGCGGTCCCTATCGGCATGTGAAGGTTCGTTGCTGGTGGTTGATGCAAGTCAGGGTGTCGAGGCTCAGACACTTGCCAACGTCTACCAGGCTCTCGATCACGATCACGAGATTATACCTGTTCTGAATAAGGTCGATCTGCCTGCAGCAGATGAAGACCGCGTCAAACAGCAGATTGAAGATGTAATCGGCTTGGATGCATCTGATGCCGTTGGCGTATCAGCCAAGACCGGGCTGAACATTGGCGCCGTGCTCGAAGCGATCGTCGAGCGATTGCCTGCTCCAAGCGGAGACCGCGATAAGCCATTGAAGGCTATGCTGGTCGATAGCTGGTATGATGCCTACCTCGGTGTTGTTGTGCTTGTCCGCGTCATTGAAGGCACTCTCAAGAAGGGCCAGAAAATCAAACTGATGCAGACCGGTACATCGCACTTGGTTGAGCGTGTCGGTATTTTCCGCCCCAAGCAGGAGATGTTACCTGACCTGGGGCCAGGCGAGGTTGGTTTCTTTACTGCTGCGATCAAGGAAGTTGCTGACACCCGGGTCGGCGATACGGTTACCGATGAAAAGAAACCGACCGAAACAGCCTTGGAAGGCTTTAAGCCTGCGCAACCGGTCGTGTTCTGCGGTTTGTTCCCTGTTGATGCTGCGGACTTCGAAGACCTTCGCTCAGCAATGGCGAAGTTACGTCTCAACGATGCGAGTTTTTCATTCGAAATGGAAACCTCTGCGGCTTTGGGTTTTGGTTTCCGCTGCGGCTTCCTAGGGTTGCTGCATCTGGAGATCATTACCGAGCGCCTTGATCGTGAGTTCAATCTTGAGCTGATCACGACGGCTCCAAGTGTTGTCTATCATCTCTATATGAATGACGGCTCGATGATCGAGATGCACAATCCGGCGGATATGCCGGATCCGACGCAAATTGATCGTATGGAAGAGCCCTGGATTGAAGCAACGATCATGGTGCCGGACGAATATCTTGGCGGCGTGCTTAAGCTCTGCCAGGATCGTCGTGGGCGCCAGAAAGAGCTGACTTACGCTGGCTCGCGCGCCATGCTGATTTACGAGTTGCCGCTGAATGAAGTGGTGTTCGATTTCTATGACCGGTTAAAATCAATCTCACGCGGCTATGCCTCGTTTGATTACCAAATGATTGGCTATGAGCCGGACGACCTTGTGAAGATGTCGGTACTGGTGAATGCAGAGCCTGTCGATGCGTTGTCGATGATCGTGCACCGAACGCGGGCGGATGCGCGCGGTCGCGTGATGTGTGAAAAGCTCAAAGAGCTTATTCCTCAGCATCTCTTTAAGATACCGGTGCAGGCTGCGATTGGCGGGCGGATCATTGCGCGTGAAACCATCTCAGCGCTTCGCAAAGATGTCCTTGCCAAGTGCTATGGCGGTGATATTTCGCGTAAGCGTAAGCTGCTCGACAAGCAGAAAGCCGGTAAGAAAAAGATGCGTCAATTCGGGAAGGTAGAGATCCCGCAGGAAGCTTTCATTGCGGCTCTTAAAATGGGCGAGTAGCCAGAAGCCTCTCAGCGCCTCGGTTCTTAGGTGCAAGCTCGCTCAGCATCGGTTTTGCTTAGTTGGATGACTATGGGGCTTTCCCGTATTCGTACGATTGCGCCGTTCGGTTTGGACCTGCAGATACGATAATCCGGATGCCAGTAAGAGCGGATTTTGCTCAAGATGTTTCTGTGTAATATATTGATAANTATGCNTTATTTCGTTTTTCTTTCTGTCTGCAGGACTTTGATGTTGCTGCTCTTGTCCTCTCGATTTGATGTTGATTGTAGATTGGCGCACATGGCTATGCGGCCTGGTATTTGATTTGTGACCATGCGGCNAGCATAGGAATCACCATGTTGTANGAANTGNGTGGCGTTTGCTGACGCTGTAAGGTGGCATCATCAACGAGGTCATTCGGTTNAACTTGATTGTCCCAATCCAAGAGGTGAACGCATGTCAAATGTATTCGATAGTTCAGCCTTTGATGATCATGAGCAGGTCGTCTTTTGCAACGATGTTGCCACGGGCTTGCAGGCGATCATCGCCATTCATTCGACACGGCTTGGACCTGCAGCTGGTGGATGTCGGATGTATCCCTATGCAACTGTTGAAGATGCCGTCACTGATGTTCTGCGCCTCTCTAAGGGCATGAGCTACAAGAATGCGTTGGCTGGTCTTGCTCTTGGTGGTGGAAAGGCCGTCATCACTGCGGACTCGCAAGGTGCCAACAAGTCAGAGCTCTTGAGCGCGTTCGCCANACATGTTCAGACACTTAACGGGCGTTACTGGACGGCCATTGATGTCGGTGTCGGGGTTGGCGATGTTGCGCACATGTCACGGGATACGGACTTCACTTTTACGTTGGTTGATGAAGCGGCCGGCCGACTGAACCCAGCCGTGTTCACGGCATTGGGCGGCTATGTATCGATCGAGGCAACTGTCAGATATGTCATGCAATGCGAAGACTTAAGCGGTGTGCGATTTGCTATACAGGGGCTTGGCCAGACGGGTATCGACCTGTGCCGGCGCCTGACTGAGGCTGGTGGCAAAGTCGTTGCGACCGATGTGAATGATAAAGCAATTGACGAAGCCAAACAGCGATATGGCATCGAAGTTGTCGAGCCGGATGANATCTATGCAGTCGATGCGGATGTGTTCGTACCTTGCGCTCTTGGCGGGATCTTGAATGATGAAACGATCCCGCAGTTGAAGGTTAAAGCAGTTTGTGGCTTGGCGAATAACCAATTGGCTGAAAGCAAGGCATGGTCAAGATTTGCAGTCACGNTCAATTGTGTATGCGCCTGACTACGTCGTGAATGCAGGCGGCGTCATTTACGGTTCTGACGATATATTCAAGACCCATAAGAACTCTGAGGCTGAGAGAAAAANCAGGGGGCTTGGCGATGTTTTGATAGAGNTCTTTGATCGATCGAAGCAGCAAAGTCGGCCCACATCAGAGATTGCCGATGAAATGGCGCGTGCCAGAATGACGGGGAGTTAAGCCCATGATGGAGCGTCGTAGATGGCTGTAGAACAAGTGTTTTCAAGATGTTTTCTCGAACATGAGACATAAAGCTTGCTCAAACGAGAAAGCTATTCAGATGTCATTGTATGACGTTTGCGCATACCGGCTATGCATCGAAACGAGACTTATGACANCAACAATATTGTGTTGTTCGATTCCCATCGAATGTGTTAAANACAGCTTATCGACTTGGGCCGGACAATCAGGCCGTTCCGCCTCGGCAACGTAAGGCGCACGATCTTAAGACCACCCCCAGATTCGACTATACGAAGCGGCGTGCATTGAGCACATCGCCGATACTTGCAATTGCAAAGGCTTAATCACATGCAATCCGGAACCGTGAAGTTCTTCAACACAACCAAAGGCTATGGCTTCATCCAGCCAGACGATGGCGGCAAGGACGTTTTCGTGCACATCTCTGCACTTGAGCGCGCTGGCCTCTCGAGCCTTGGTGAGGGACAGAAAGTGTCCTTCGACACCGAAATCGATCGCCGCAGTGGAAAAACCGCTGTCGCAAACATTCAGGCTGACTAAGTTAGCCAGGGNACGGNGCGCGTAGATCGCGCGCCGTGCCTCGACCAAAATTNATTGTGCTTATAGCTTACTTCCTTANTGGCAATCGCTAATCAGCAGCATATTTGCCCCTATGATTTTCTGCGCTTCGCAATAGCTCAGGTAATCGCTTATTNTCTTTGAGAAGCGTTTCGGTTGATAGGGCTATGCGACTCTTATTTCCCATAATCGTTNCAGCGATTGGTCTTTTGCTCGTTTCCTGTGGTGAGCAAATGAGTGCGGGCGACCACATGGCCCGCAATTGCCAACTGGCGAGCGAAGGCGAAGAGCTGTTCGAAAAGTATCGCGAAAAGCTAGTAACGGCGAAGGATTGGGAGGCTGTTGGTTGGACCAGGCAGGTTCCGATGGCCAAGTTATTAGCGTGTCGCCACAAGCTGNCATATCACGCGCCCTTGGATGATTGCCTTGATNACATGGCCTATGATGAGAAGCAGGGTCAGTTGCCNTTCCAACAGGCGATTGATCAGTGTGTCGGCGNCGCCTTGAAGAAAAAGGCAGGCTCATAACTTCAAGCGACGCCACTACAGAGTTTGTTTAGGNGATACCTGCGAGANAGGAACTNNCTNAGCATTGCTNCNCNGGNGAGCCTGCCTAANGNTNCTCCCGCCATTTCCGCCAGATGGCGGAGATNATGTTTGAATAGTCATCTGTCCAGGCTGCCGTNGTTGTCTGGGGAGCGATACGGATGTCCTTCTGTTGAAGCAGTCCCTNCAGCGAAGACTTTGAACGGCTTAGGAACATGACTTTGCTGCTTGTCCGATCAAGGCCTGCCGCTTTGTCCTGGTGATTGATGCCGAGCGCAGCATGAACACCTGGAATCGATCGTGCTGTGGCCGTCGCGACTGAATCCAGATCCATATGTCTGTTCGAGATGTGTAATGCGACTACTCCATCGCCAGTTACCTTGTCGAGATACATGGTAAATGCTTCTCGCGTAATGAGATGAACCGGTACTGCATCAGATGAGAATGCATCGATGACGAGATAGTCNAACTTGGCCGATGGTTCTTTCGCCAGTGTCAACCTGGCGTCGCCGAGGACATAGTCTGGGTTTGGCTGACACTTTGAGAAGAACGTAAAGTGCTTTGGATCTGTTGCCAGTTTCATGACTGTGGGATCAATTTCGTAGAGACGCCACTTCTCATTCTCGCTCGCGTAGCAGACAAGAGATCCCGCTCCGACACCGACNACACCCACAGTTGGTGCCNGACCTGTCGCTTGCAGATTCTTTCTTACAGCGAANAGGCCACGGGTCATAANGCCGTNNTCGTGGTAGTAGGTGGCNGGGCGAGGGAATGTAACCNGTTTCCCATCATCGGTTNTGATGCGAAGTGCACCATGAATCGTTGTGCCATGCAGTAGAACGCGCATCGTTCCATCCGGTGTGGTAACGACCTTATGCACGCCGTAGAAGCTGCGTTCAGAATGTCCGTGGCTAAGGTGTGTTGGCAGCAGGAAGATGGCTGATACCAGGATGGCCACATAAGCGAGCTCATGCGGTGCGTTGTTGCGCGAGGACATAAGAAGGTACGCAGCTACAGCAGCCAATACAGTAAAGACAATGCCGGACTGGCTTGATGAAAGAAGTTCGAACCAGAATAAAGCTGCAGCGACGATGACAATGCTGAAGAAGAATGCAGGTTGCCGCCAGTACTCNTTCGTTTCGNAACTCAACTTGGTTCGCAGCTNGTCAATTACGCTTGGGCGGCACAACATGCCGGTCAGCAAGAGCAGTGGAAACTCGTAGATGGTATTGAATAGCTGCGGGGTTACGATGGCTGNGAAGATCCCACCAAGTACACCGCCAAGCGACATCCACATGTAGAATTCAGTCAGGTTCTCACTGCTCGGACGTTTGTCATACAGAACGGCGTGAGCGACNATAGTNGTTACGAAAAATGCCAAGAAGCCGAGTANGGTTGCAAACCAACCTGGCAGAATTCCGGGTGCCGCGATGTCTAGAATGACAAACGTAACAATCAAGGGCTGACTTAGTAGGAGCCAATGCTTCGGGATGATTGGAGTGTCCCGGAATATCAGGACAAAAGTGGCAAGGAACGTGGCCAACGGAATGACCCAGATGAATGGTGCGGAAGCGATGTCCGTTGCGAGGTAACTGGTGTAAGCAACGAGCAGTCCAGATGGGACAAATGCGAGACCAATCCAAGTTAGTCTGGATTGCCATGTTGGGGGTGCTTTCGAAGTCGTTCGCACGGATGGATGGGTTTTCGTTCCAGACTGGCCAGTTTCTACGCCAATAGAAGTAGATTTGGCCCAAAGCNGGAGGCCACAAAGTGCGACTGACAGGGCTAATAAGAGGAAGCCGCCTGTCCAAGTTATTGCCTGTGCCTTNAATCCAAACAGCGGCTCGATAACGACGGGATAGCTTAAAAGCGCGAGCAGTGATCCGAGGTTCGACGCACCATAGAGAAAGTACGGATCTTGAGCATGCGGGTGTTNGGTTTTCGCAAACCAGGCCTGCAGCAATGGCGCGTTTGCGGACACNGCAAAAAAAGGGCAAGCCAACTCCGAGTGTTAGNACCCCGATCAGCCAAAGGTAAGCGTCGCCGGCTGGTGGCTCAACGCCTTCGGGGAGGCCAAATGGGAGTGCCAGAAATGCAAGTGCCAAGAGGGCAACGTGAGCCAATGGCGCATATTNCAATGGCATGTAACGGTTCAAAGCGTACGCGTAGCAATAGCCGGCAAGCAATGCTGCCTGAAAGAAGCACATTGATACTGCCCACACCGATGGTGAACCACCGAGTGTCGGGAGTATGATTTTGGCAAACACCGGCTGTACCGAGAACAGCAATATTGCCGAGAGAAACAATGTGGAGGAGAACAAGGCAAGGGTTGCTGTATTATCGCCCAAGCTTTCGATACGGCGTGCGATCACATTCCGCAGTGCTACAGTGCTCATGATTTCACCGTCNACGCTGAACTGACGGGTCAACGTACTGAAAGGCTGTTGATATTCGATAAAACATCTTGAAGTTGTAGCGAGTTGCGCGNTCAAACTTGATAGCTCTGTTCGGCTCTGATGTANTTTTCCCTGCTAACTCATGGCGCCGGCGAGGCATTGGCGGGGCGTAAGTCGCTCGCCGTCACGTTCAATNATGCGGCGCCAACCGAGGTAGCTGGGCAGATATTTCGAAGCGACGCCTTTGAAGCGCGCCATCCAGCCCTTGAAGCGGCTCTGGTAGGCATTGACGTTC
>NZGY01000068.1 GCA_002689605.1 Filomicrobium sp. | reverse complement strand
GGGTCTTGGTCGTGTCAAAACTCGGTTTGATCATGCGACACAGGTGGTTGAGTACATTCTGTTTTGATTTGACCGTCGTTCCGCGCTGCAAACGGCTGACAGAGCCTGAGAAGTCACTGTCGGGACAGCAATTAGCAAGAGATTATCTAGATTGCTGAAGAAGCGACACCCTAGTTAATTCAAGGGTGATGAAAAGGGTGGTGGCTGCTTACAACTGTAGTAGATATGTGATGTCTCGAAGCTACAAACAGAATTGAGAACACAGAGCAACGGCGCTGTCAGACTTTTCTTGCGCCTGAACGATAAGTAAGGGATAGAACCTATGTCGTATGAGGCCTTAAGTTATCTTTCAATTGATGAGCTTGGCCGAAAACTGTGCTCGCGAGAAGTGTCACCAGTTGACGTCGTCGATGCCCTCTTGACCCGTATTGAACAATACAACAAAAATTTGATTGCATACCTCCATGTTGATGGAGAAACAGCTCGGAAGGCAGCGAAAGCGGCTGAGCAGGAAATCTCTGCCGGGGGCTATCGTGGCCCCATGCATGGCATACCGATCGCCTACAAAGATATTTTCCATGTGAAGGGACTTCCCACTACAGCGAACTCCCGATTGATGGCTGATTACATCGCTGATGCTGACTGCACAGTCGTGAGTCGCTTGCGCAATTCAGGTGCGATCTGCATGGGAAAACTCAATACAATCGAATTTGCATCCGGAGGCATGGACTTCCTCGGAAATGCACGCAATCCCTGGCATACCGAGCGGCATCCAGGAGGCTCCAGTTCAGGCTCAGGAACGGCATTGGCTGCGCACTTGGTGCATGGTGCTATGGGAAGTGATACGGGAGGCTCGATTCGAATACCGGCTTCGCTTTGCGGCATCGTCGGATTGAAACCAACTTATGGACGGATAAGTCGATCTGGCATCCTGCCATTAAGCTGGAGTTTGGATCATGCCGGACCGATGGCGCGCACAGTGACAGATGTTGCTCACCTCTTACAAGCGATAGCCGGCGCAGATCACAATGATCCAAGCGCGGCCCTGCAAGGGGTCCCGAACTACACTTCCACACTAACCGGTAATATCAGAGGCCGGCGAATCGGAGTTCCAAAAAACTATTTCTTTGAGGCTTCAGACCCTGAGGTAGTTGAGGCAGTGAGAATTGCCATTGCAGTCATGCAAGGCTTGGGCGCCGAAGTTAAAGAGATCGAATTGCCGACAAGTGTGCACGCGTCCGCAGCGTCTTGGGCTATCGCCTACAGCGAGGCATTTTCGCTGCACCGGAGAAGGTTCTTTGAGCGTTCACGTGAGTATACACCAGCATTCCTTCATAAAATTACCGGAGCCGCTTTGCTTTCTTCTGATGAGCTACTTACGGCTCTAAGACTACGAGAAAAAGTAACTATGGAATTCACGGATGCACTCCATGAAGTTGATGTGATCGCAACGCCCACCACGGCTTATCCTGCACATTCAATATCCGGTCAGGCACCAGAGTCAGGCACGCACAGCCTGACACGACCAATCAGTCTGACCGGCCTTCCAAGTTTAGCTATGCCATGTGGTTTTGCTGCGGGTGGTTTGCCTATCAGCATGCAACTGACAGGACGCGCTTGGGAAGAGCAGACGATTCTGGATATTGGATTCGCCTACGAAAATGCTACGGAGTGGAGCCACAGGAGAGCGCCTATCAATGCCGAAACAAAACCACCAGATCATCAGCCAGAGGCCTCGCTTCCTTCAGAAATTGACGCTAACTGGGTTATGGATTTTGCAAAACTGACTGGATTGACATTTGTCACCGAAGACGACGCTGGCGGCATTGCTCAATCCATAGGGCCGCAGAAAACGCAATTGAAACGAGCGCTTGAAGTAATTGATATTGGCCTTGAGCCAGCGGTTCGGCCGGCACGCTAACTACCAGGAGCTAGTTTCTCAAGATGCGCTATGGCGGGCAGCGATGCCCGACGCCTAGGTAGCTTCCAAGGCTAGATAGAGCGGAGTCGATAGACGAAGAAAGGCGTACCAGTCCGCCTCAGAAAGTTCAGGAAGGGATCGACACAACTCTTCAGGCATAGGCACAGCTTCGAGCGCGTGCGCAACCTCACTCAACATGAGATCCGCCTCACGAAACTTAAGGCCCCGCGCATCACCCATGCTGCCCACATGAATTCGGTCGACACAGTTCATGTTGTCCGGTGTCTCGGAAGTAAATGCCACGACAGCAGCGCGAAACTGAGCGCTTAACTGTTTATCACTGCCAGCTGCCTCGGAGATTGAACTCAGTGCGTCTAGCATCATCTTATGAGGTATTGAAGCTTTGGGCATGCTACACTCCATTCCGAATACTTGCTCCACAAGAGAAGCACATCGTTTAACCCATGCAGCTCAATCGTGTTCTACAGAAGAACCATGCTCTCAAATGTAATGTTTGGGACTTATCCGACGTTGTCATTGGCGTTGGTCAGAGTTTGTGTGGGAAGCAAGCTAGGCCGGCGACAACGTCACGATGCGTTTCACTGGCAAAAGAACATACATTCGCTGCGCCATAGCTATTAGTTATGATCAGCTGAGCTGCCGACAGTAGCTTTCCCGGGTTGCCAACGCTGACAGCAATCCGATAGCAGTGGCAATTACGACAGCGGTTAGCGCCAACTGGTATGTTTGAAGGTCGTAGATGCGTGCACCGCTCTCAATTTGTCCAGCCCACCCAATGTCCAACAGATAACCAATCAGCGGCTGAAAGACTGCCCCTGCACTCGTCACCAGTCCATTTGTAATTCCAAGCGTTGTTGCGCTGAGTTCGTTTGGACTAGCCTCGCGCGCTGCGGCAAAACAAGTGATTTGTGAACCTGCCCCAAATCCACAGAGCAGTGCTAGGACCGATGCAATGCTCAATGGAACTTCAGGAAAATAGATCAATGCAATAAACGAAATGAAGCAAATTATAAGTCCGAACACCAACGGATATCGTCGCCGTCGCATTCGGTCCGAAAGCCAGCCGAAAAACGGAGAACCAAACGCCAAGCCAATCAGCACCAGCGATGTCACACCTGCAGCAGTCGGGCGATCAATCTCATAGCGAGTCTCGAAGTACGGCACACCCCACAATCCGGCAAATCCAAGCAATGGTGCCGTACAGCCGAGCCCGGCAACTGCATTGAGCCAGACCTGAAGATTACCGAATACCGCACCAAGCGAATTCAGTATGGATCGCCGTTGCGCCCCTATCACCACAGGCTTATCGCGGACGAAGGACCATGCTGCAACGGCAAGCATCACCCCACCGACAGAGAACACGATCATCGTCTCGCGCCAGCCCAATGCTTCGACAGAGAGCCTCGCTGGCGCCTGACCAAACACCCCGCCAACCATCCCCATCATTATGGCGAGACCAGATAGCAGTGCGAAGCGATGAGCTGGAAACCATTGGCCAGCAATAGTCATTGCGCCAACCAGCCCAAACGCCGCCCCTGCCCCGATTGCCAGACGGCTAAGCGACGCTGAAAGTGTTGTCTCGCTTGCCGCAAACAACAGACAACCGGCTGTACAAGCTAATGCTGAGATCGTCAGTAATCGACGAGGCCCGAATCTGTCCATCAGCAAACCAACCGGCACTTGCATTGTCGAGTAGCCGTAGAAGTAGAACGCTGAGAGATTTCCGAGAATAGCACCACCAACTGCGAAGTCGCGCATCAACTCGCTGACCATGACGCTTGGCGATACGCGCAAGACCCATGCGTAGAAGAAGAACATGGTCGCGGTGCCCCAGGCTAGGAGCGGCAAGAGCGGCCACTGGCTGCCCGAGCTCGTTTGGGACTTGATTCTCAATAGAGCTCCTCCGATTGCGCAGATTCAAAGAATTTGAATGAGGCCTTGGCAACATTCGTGTGCCAGGTTCATCTGCAAAGCTGCTGTATTTCCATCTCGTGCTACTGGTTCATCATTCGCCGTTCAGCAAACACTTGCAGAATACGTGCTGAGGTGTGGATACTGGCCGTAACAGCACAAGCCTTCGATAAATAGGAATGAGGGGGCGAAACTCTCCGAACGAAAGTTGCCAGACTTACAAAGAAGGCCCGCCGCAACAAGCGACGAGCCGGGAGGAAGTACGAAGCATAACCGCCAACAATTCAGGAGGATCGATTAGCCTTGTCCTAGCATCAATCGGAATAGTCGCAAGCGTAGCTGAGAAACTATCAGAACAATGTTGGGTCAATTTGAGAAAGGTTCCCGAGGAGTCAATCGCTTCCCTTTAGCTTCCTGCTTCGGACCGGCTCTACTCTACTCTGCGTGAAAGCTGAGCGCATTAACAAGAACAGTCTAATTCCCGGGTTCTGAGGGAATAGCGTACACTTCTTTTGGAACCTTGTTATTTCCAACCGGATAAGAGCCGCCTATCCCTCACCAAACGACTTGTCCTGGACATCTTGTGTGCCATACTCGTGGGATGATGCAGGGTACGACAGAATCGGCTAGCGAGAGCAAAGGAGCGCGTGCCGCTTCCAGTCAGGCGTATCTGATCTTCGCGGTGCTCGCAGCTGGTTTTCTCGCAAGTCAGTTCTTCCGTGTTTCTAACGCCGTGATTGCTCCGGAGCTCATGCGCAGGCTCGCTATCTCCCCCGAAGAGATGGGCGTCGTAACCGGAATGTTCTTTCTTGCATTTGCAGCAGCGCAGCTACCTGCTGGAATCCTACTCGATCGCTTCGGGCCGAGACGTACGATGTCGTCGCTGTTCATTATCGCGGTCGCGGGATCGGTCGTCTTTGCAACAGCGCAGGATGTATTCGGTCTGGCTGCCGGCCGCGCGCTGATTGGTGTGGGATGCGCAGCTGGACTGATGGGATCACTGGTTGCCATTGCTAGATGGTTTCCGCCCGGGCACTTCGCGGCGATGAGTTCGCTGCTGTATACACTCGGCGGTGCCGGGTTACTGCTGGCGACTACGCCGCTCGCCTGGACTGCAGAGGTGATCGGCTGGCGCGGTGCCTTCTGGGGGATGGCTATTGTAACCGGTTTTTTCGCGTTGCTGATCTTTCTTGTGGTGCGCGATGCGCCGAAAGGGCATGCTGTCGAGCTTCGCAAGCTGGAGAGTGTCGGCGAAATCTGGTCCGGTCTCAAGACAGTTGCTAGCCGCCAGATCCTCTTCATTTGCGCAATTCAGTTCGTAAACTATGGAACTGTACTTGCTGTGGTTGGCCTCTGGGCGGGGCCCTACCTCAACGATGTGTATGGTCTCGATGCACTGAAACGGGGTAATATTCTACTTGTCTTCAACGTCGCAATGTTGGCGGGTGTAATGGCGTTCAGTATCATTGAGCGCTGGCTGAACTCACGTAAGTGGACGATCGCTGGCGGCGCTTTTCTTTCATTCGCGCTGCTTTCGATCTTGGCAACGGCACCGAAATTGAGCCTTTGGGCTGCCATCGTGTTGCTCATCACGTTCGCATTTGTGAGCGCCTACATCATGTTGATTCATGCGCACGCTCGGGCACTGCTACCCGACCACCTTGTCGGGCGAGGTCTGACGCTGCAGAACCTTGCGGTTTTTCTTGGCGTGTTCGTCATCCAGTCGACGACCGGGTACATAATCGGGTACTTTGTCGAGGCCGGCAGGGCGGCGCCGGAAATCGCCTACCGCGCTGTCTTCGGATTCCTGGCGGTGATCACGCTATGCGCTGTCTTGATCTACCTGTTTGCCAAAGATGTCAGGACGCGGGCACATAACTAGCGGTCAGCAGCCGCGAATTGTTTGGTCAAGTGGCAACCAGTACCATCTTGACCGCCGGTTCTAGCCAATAGCATCATGGGCTAGTTCCTAAAGACGACCGCTGCCCCTTCTACTCACAGCAGACATCCTTGGGACGGGGGCAAGGTACAAGCGGGGCCCTTCCATGCATCTGAAGCGATGAGGGCAATCCCGTCCCCCTCAAAACTTTGCGAACAGAGCTCAGGCCTTGCCCTAGAGATTGAAGTCCTAAACTCGATTCAACGTTTTGATCGCACGACAATGCCGATCGGCAAGACCACAGACTGATGAGAGTAGCCGGGAAAGGGGTGTCCGTCGCTTGGAAGTGGGCTTGCTATAATGCGACGGCGTGAGATTCAAAGATGCAGATGAGTGGAGGCGGCACATTGTTGAGGTTCACATTCAACGGAGTAGGGCCGTCACTACAGCACAGTGCTCAAGACGGCCATTGGGTGCGTATAGAGTTATAGATAGCGCATCGCCTAGCCAACAGGAGAGATTGGAGAGGTCCGGTCCATCGTACTGAACGTTACAGATAGGAGGCTACCGGTGTCCGCGGAGGTATGAAAGTGATCGCGCACGTTGTTCAAGGATAAGGCATCCAATTCGCGGCTTTGGTGTGGGAGTGAATGTGGGCTCGATCCTCAAGAAATCCTAAAATAATTACTATATATCAATGTGTTATTCGGAATTTATGGCGGAGAGGGAGGGATTCGAACCCTCGATACGGTCTCCCGTATGCCGCATTTCGAGTGCGGTGGTTTCAACCACTCACCCACCTCTCCGATCCCGCGCCTGTCAGCGAAGGGACCTGCTTTTAGCCTGCCTCGGTTCGGGTTTCAAGATTGACTGCAGCATCTTGCTTTCGACCGCTAGTGCTGACCGGCGGCAGCTGCTCCTGGACCGTCTCTTACAAAGGCTTCGGTCTCTGTGCGGTCAATGATGCAAAGCTCATTGGGCTTGGTGCCGGCAAGAGAATAGATGGCCGGAAAGGCTATCGGTGTTTCGATTAAGAGGCGCCTCGCTTCGGCAAAGCTTTGCGCGCTTTCGAAGACACTGCGAAGCACGTGCGCCGGTGTCTCATTCTACGTCTTCCAAACCTTGATCTTGTTCGCCATCCAGTCAATCGGATAGAGACCACCGCCAGACTTTGGCATCGGTGCCTGATTGAGCGCGGCTGAAAACCGGCCAGGCGCCATGGCTTGCAGAACGCCGGAATAGCCCGGCCATGTCATCGAGGTGAATGGCCCTGCGGGGCCCTCCACTTTGGCTGCAATGATGTAGCGTCCTAGTCCGTTTGTGCGCCAATCCAGCACGCGAACCAGGCGTGCGGTTTCACCGTCCGACGACGGATGCACACCGACAGTGCAGCCCCATTCGTAATTGACCGACAGAAAATAGGCACCAGGACGGGCAAGTCGCTCAGCTATCCTGTCAATTTCTCCAAGATGGGCATTACTGGATTTGACCAGCCAGCGGCGCGAAACTCTGTCCAGAGATCTTAAAATCTGGCGCGGGACTCCTCGAGTTGCATTATCAAGTAATGCTTGGGCATATTCTTCCTGGGCGATCAGAGTTTCATAGGCAAAATCAGAACCCGTCCCGACGACGGGAATGTCCGGAAGTCCCTTATCGAACCGCTGTTGCATCGCAGCCTACTCTTTTGACGCTACTTCAGGCTTTAAACTAGGCGTTAATCGTTGACATTTCGAGGCAAAAGGAAGATAAAACTGGCTTCGCGCGATGCTGTTGACGGCATCGTGGCTAATGCGCTGCCCGAGGCCATCCGGCATTAGCCGAGGATCCTGACAACCGGATCTCATAGAAAGCCCGCATATTGCGGCGCCACAGGGCGTGGTAATGAAGGAAAACGAAATGTTCGCTGTGATTAAGACTGGCGGCAAGCAGTACCGTGTGAGCGGGGATGACGAGCTGCAGCTGGAGCGTTTGGATTGTGAACCCGGAGCAAAAATTGAGTTTCCAGAGGTCCTGATGGTCTCTGAGTGTGATAACGTGAAAGTCGGAACTCCTACTGTTGCTGGTGCTAAGGTCGTTGGAGAAGTGGTAGAGCAGTGCCGCGCCCCAAAAGTTATTGCTTTCAAAAAGCGCCGCCGTAAGAATTCCCGCCGTAAGAAGGGACACCGGCAACACCTGACGAAGGTCCGCATCACTGAGATTGTCGCAGCCTAGGGTTTGGCGCGAACGTACCGGAACGAATTTCTGAGGATTTTGAGATGGCACACAAAAAGGCAGGCGGCTCTTCGAGAAACGGTCGCGATTCTGAGTCCAAACGACTTGGCATTAAGAAATATGGTGGTGAGCTGGTTATCCCTGGCAACATCCTTTGCCGCCAGCGCGGCACCAAGTGGCACCCTGGTCGCAATGTTGGTATGGGCACAGACCACACAATCTTCTCCAAGATTGAAGGACACGTGAAGTTCGACACCAAGCGTGGTGGTCGGATCTACATTTCGGTTGACCCGGCAACGGCAGAGGCGGCCGAGTAACCCATCGCCTTGGGCGACCGAAGCAGATGCAAGGGAGATGGGGCACCATCTCCCTTTTTTCGTTTTTTAGACCAGCAGTGTCATGGATAGTGAAGTCACATCGCTCTGTACAAATCGCGTCGCGCTCCGCACTTTGGAGGCGAACGATGCGCATGCGATCGCGGCCATGATGCAGAACTGGAATGTGCTTCGCATGCTTTCCAGTCCGCCGCACCCTTATACGCTGGCCGACGCGGAAAGCTTCATTGCCAGCTGCCGGACGCCAGGCAACACACCGGAAGACTGCGCTTACGCCATCGATGTCGACGACGCGTTGGGAGGCGTCATTGGCATTGAACTCAACTCGGAGGACCGACCGGTGTTGGGGTATTGGCTCGGTGAACAATTCTGGGGCAAGGGGGTGATGAGCAAAGCTGCGGAACTGATGGTCGAGCGATATTTTGAGACCTCGCAGGCAGACGCGCTCTATTGTGCGGCATTTCTCGAGAATCCTGCATCGATCCGTATTCAGGAGAAGATTGGCTTCACTCAGATCGGTGAAACAGAGATCTTTTCGAAGTCACGGGATTGCAAGATTAAGAGCGTTGCAACGCGCCTAATGCGAGACGAATTTGAAAGACGAAGACGATGAAATTCCTCGACCAAGCCAAGATTTATGTGAAGTCCGGCAAAGGCGGTGACGGCTGCTTGTCGTTCCGTCGCGAGAAGTTCATTGAGTATGGCGGACCAGATGGTGGTGACGGTGGCAAGGGCGGCGACGTCTGGGTCGAATGCGTCGCCAATCTCAACACGCTGATCGATTACCGCTACCAGCAGCACTTTAAGGCGCAGGCCGGTCGGCCCGGCATGGGCAAAAACCGAACAGGCGCCAACGGAGAAGATTGCATCATCAAGGTGCCGCCTGGGACCCAGGTCTATGACGAAGACCAGGAAACATTGCTCGTTGACCTTAAAGAACCAGGCGAACGCGCCCGCATTGCGAAGGGCGGCAACGGAGGGTTTGGCAACGCCTATTTCAAGTCGGCGACCAACCAAGCACCTCGTCGCGTCAATCCCGGACTAGAGGCCGAAGAATACACAATCTGGCTGCGGCTCAAACTGATTGCGGATGCCGGTCTGGTTGGCCTGCCGAACGCAGGCAAGTCGACGTTCCTCGCAACGGTTTCTGCCGCCAAGCCGAAAATCGCCGACTATCCGTTCACCACGCTGCATCCAAACCTCGGTGTTGTTCGTGCCGGTGAAACAGACTTTGTACTGGCCGACATACCGGGCCTGATTGAAGGCGCCAATGAAGGCGCCGGCCTTGGTACTCGCTTCTTGGGCCACATTGAGCGCTGTCGCGTTATTTTGCATCTTGTCGATGGCACTCAGGAAAATGTGGTCGACGACTATCACACCGTGCGTGAGGAGCTTGAGGCTTATGGTGCTGCTTTGACGACAAAGACAGAGATCGTTGCCTTATCGAAATGCGATGCGCTGGATGATGACACGCTTTCCACCCGGCTCGCCGAACTTGGTCAGGCAAGCGGCGCTAAACCTATTGCGCTTTCCTCTGCTTCCAACAAAGGTGTCCGCGAGGCGCTGTTTGCCTTGGCAAACATCATCGAGAAAGTCCAAACCGAGGAGCGAGAGTTGGAACTCGCCGAGGCAGAACAACAAACATGGCGACCGTGAAGCGCTTGTCACCAGAAACGAATTGTTGAACGCAGCTCGCCACTTCTCACTCCCATTGCGATACCGAACATGACAAGCCCTCGCCAAGAATGGTCCCGCGCCAAACGCATCGTGATCAAGATCGGTTCCGCACTTCTGGTCGATAAGGCCACCGGTCGCCTTAAGTCGACCTGGCTCAACTCGCTGGCCGATGACATCTCTACCCTCCACAACGCCGGTAAAGATGTCGTTGTGGTTTCCTCCGGCTCGATTGCGTTAGGTCGTAAGATTATTGGTTTGCCGCCAGGGCCACTGGAGCTGGAGCAGAGTCAGGCTGCGGCCTCTGTCGGCCAAATCAGCCTTGCCCACGCCTACCAGGACGTTTTCCGACAGCGTGGCCTGACGACGGCACAGGTATTGCTCACACTCGGTGACACGGAAGAGCGACGGCGTTATCTCAACGCGCGACGGACGATTGATACACTTCTAGCGCATAGGACAGTCACCGTTGTCAACGAGAACGATACCGTTGCAACGGCTGAGATCCGCTACGGTGACAATGATCGCTTATCTGCCCGCGTTGCCAGCATGATCAGTGCGGATTGCCTTGTGCTGTTGTCGGACATCGACGGCCTATATACCGCGCCTCCCAACAAAGATCCCAACGCCCAGCGCCTTGACGAGGTCGTCGAGATCACACCTGAGATTGAAGCAATGGCAGGCAGCGAGGGCTCCGAACTCTCGCGCGGTGGCATGGTGACCAAAATCGAGGCGGCCAAGATCGCCCGAGCCGCCGGCATCAATATGGTCATTGCTAGTGGTCACATCCTGCATCCGCTTAGCACGCTTGACAGCGGCGGCCCTTGCACGTGGTTTCTTGCTACCTCTGATCCGGTTGCTGCACGCAAGCGTTGGATTGCCGGGCAGTTGGAACCGGCTGGTTCGGTATTCGTCGACGACGGCGCTGAGAAAGCACTTGGTGGCGGCAAAAGCCTACTGCCCGCCGGAGTACGTCGTATCGACGGCAAATTCGACCGCGGCGACGCTGTTGTCATACGCCGGCTTGACGGCACGGAACTAGGGCGTGGGCTGGTGGCCTATGCGAATGATGATGCCCAGCGTATTATGGGCAAAAAATCAGGTGAAATCGCTGGCATTCTGGGACACAAAGGGCGGTCGGAACTCATTCACCGCGATGACATGGCGCTCAATCGGGTACGGACAAAATGAATAGGGTCGAGAAACTTTCAGCAGATACGAAAGATGTGATGGCCGAGTTGGGCCGTCAGGCCAAGCAGGCTGCATCCGTACTCGCGATAGCCAGTCGCGAAGAAAAGGATGCTGCACTCATTGCTGCAGCAGACGCTTTGCGTCATTCCACGGCGAGCATTGTGGAAGCCAACGCGCTTGATCTTGGAGCTGCCCGCGAGGTCGGCCGACCTGACGCCTTCGTTGACCGGCTTGCGCTAGATGAGAAGCGGATCGACGGCATAGCGAAGGGGCTCGAAGCCATCGCCAAACTTGATGATCCGGTTGGCGCCACGATTGCCGAGTGGCGACAGCCTAATCACCTGAAGATTGAGCGCGTCCGGACACCACTTGGCGTTATAGGCGTCATCTACGAGAGCCGACCCAATGTTACTGCCGATGCCGGCGCGCTGTGTCTCAAGTCTGGCAATGCAGCCATTCTGCGCGGCGGGTCGGAAAGCTTCCATTCCAGCCGGGCTATTCACGCTTGCCTTGTTACCGGCCTAAAAGCGGCGGGGCTTCCTGCGGCCGCCATCCAACTCGTACCGACGACAGATCGCGCTGCGGTTGGTGAAATGCTGCGTGGTCTCGATGGCACCATCGATGTGATCGTGCCACGCGGTGGCAAAAGCCTGGTCGGTCGCGTGCAAGACGAGGCGCGAGTGCCGGTCTTTGCGCATCTTGAGGGCATTTGTCATGTCTATCTCGATCGCGGTGCCGACCTTGACGATGCCGTGCCGATTATCGTCAACGCCAAGATGCGACGCACCGGCATTTGCGGAGCAGCAGAAACTCTGCTTGTCGATAAGGAAGCTCCGGAAGAGTTCTTGAAGTCCGCTGTCACCGCTTTGTTGGATGCCGGCTGCGAAGTGCGCGGTGATGCACAGACGCAATCTGTCGATCCACGCGTCAAGGCTGCAACGGAGGAAGACTGGCCAACCGAATATCTCGACAAGATCATTTCGGTGAAAACAGTCGACGGCGTAGATGAAGCGATATCGCATATATCGACTTATGGTTCGCAGCATACCGACTGCATCCTGACCGAATGCTATGGAACTGCTGAACACTTTCTCAAGCGAGTAGATTCAGCCATTGTCCTGCACAATGCTTCGACCCAGTTTGCTGACGGCGGTGAGTTCGGCATGGGCGCAGAGATCGGCATCGCGACAGGCAAAATGCATGCGCGTGGCCCAGTTGGTCTCGAGCAACTAACCAGCTTCAAGTATGTCGTACGCGGTGCTGGCCAGACCAGGCCGGAATAGCTGGCCAGAGTTAGGATCGACCCTTGTCCCATAAGTCCGCTCCGGTCAGCTTTGGCTCGATTAAACCCAAGCCGCCTCTTGTCATGCCGGGGCAGCGGGTCGGGCTACTGGGCGGCTCGTTCAACCCCCCGCACGATGCGCACCGTCTCATCACGGGCACAGCGCGCCGACGGCTCGGTCTTGATGCTGTCTGGTGGGTGGTAACACCAGGTAACCCGCTCAAGTCACATAGCGAACTTTTGCCTTTGAGCGAGCGACTGAAACTCTGCGAGAAAATGACATCGAACCCGGCGATCAAGATCACTGCCTTTGAAGAAGATCTGCCCAGCTCCTACACGGCCGCNACCCTAGCTTTTCTAAAACGTCGATATCCCGGCGTTCGGTTTGTCTGGCTGATGGGAGCGGATAACCTGGCAACATTTCACCTCTGGCAGGATTGGCAGANCATCGCCAATCAAATGCCAATTGCCGTTGTCGACCGCCCCGGCTGGCGCCTGCAGTCTCTCTCCCAGAAAACAGCNCACTATCTCCGCCGCANTTACGTACCGGAGCAGCGGGCCAGCGCACTCCCACTATTAAATGCCCCGGCCTGGACATTCCTCACGGGACGACTTTCACGTNTATCATCCACCGAAATCCGCGAAAATCGCACAAATTTATTACCCAAGTGACAAAGAAAGACCTGGTCGAGNATTAAGTGGTTCAGCANGCCATTTGAGCATGNGAATGAAGTTTNTTGTCGAACNGGCCAANNTGTGCNACANTCNNANTNCTNGNAAGCCGATTTGTGTTGGATNTTNCGATGAATGTGCCTGAATTGGCGGGCGCAAACTAGTAAATCGCCGAAACGGACCGAATGGCNAAAGGAACCAAACTACAATATGTCAGTAGCACTTGAGGGCACGTTGGCTCGTACGCCTCACTCAGATCCTGTGTCGCAAGGCCAGGACTCTANGGCTGTCNTTGATCAGATCCTCGTTTGGCTAGATGAAGCCAAAGCCGAAGAGATTGTGACGATTGACCTTGAAGGAAAATCTTCAGTCGGTGATTTCATGGTGATTGCGTCGGGCCGTTCNGCCCGTCACGTTAATGCCGTGGCCGATCAGTTNCGCCGAAAGCTGAAAGACAATGGCCAAGGCAANATCCAGATCGAGGGAACTGAAAACTGCGATTGGGTGCTGCTCGATACCGGTGACATNATCGTTCACCTGTTCCGGCCGGAAGTTCGCGAATTCTACAATCTCGAAAAGATGTGGCNGGCNGAGCNGCCAACTGACGACACGACCCACTGAGATAATATCACGAGATCGCATCGCGCTTGTGATGAGCGATGCTATTTGCCTGCCGATGCGAGGGCTGAATGCGGCTCACACTCATAGCCGTCGGGCGTCTCAAGTCCGGACCCGATCGCGAGCTCTGCANTCGTTACTGGGATCGCCTGACCAAGCAAGGACGATCACTCGGTCTGACGAACATCCAGATCATTGAANTAGGNGAAGCACGCTCAGAATCGGCCGAACAACGCAAAGCGGACGAGGCCAAAGCCNTACTTGGTAAAATTACNTCCGGTGCCAGAATCGTCGCGCTGGACGAAACTGGAAAGCNGCAATCAAGTTCACAGTTTGCGACGTTCCTGAGGACCGCCCAAGAGAACGCNGTTCCNGATTTATGCTTCGTCATTGGTGGNCCGGATGGACACGGCGATGCAANGCTGCAAGCAGCTGAGANGACANTGTCTCTAGGACGGTTCACANTGCCTCANGGTTTGGCCCGCATCGTTCTTGCTGAGCAATTATACCGAGCAACNACNATNATTGCNGGTCACCCTTATCATCGCGAATAAAGAAGANCATGACGGCTTAGCTGANATGAGCTTGAGCNCATTCAACAATCAGTTCCNTGCTGCAAACCAATCGAGCGCAGATGTCGGCANAATGCGNCGCGCGGCGGCCACAATNTANGTTGGCGTCGTNACATAGTAGCGCCGCCTGGGGCGACGGCTCTCAACGGCGTGGACAAGCTTCTTCGCAACCGCTTCTGGTGGCAGCTTGAAGNACTGTTTTCCGCCCTTTTCCATCGCCGCAATGATTGCCTTGTAGCGTTCGTTATGGACCGAGCCTTNTATATCGACNTTCTCGNGCGCAGCTGCCATTGCATGATCGAGGAAGCGCGTGTCAATCGGGCCAGGCTCAATCAATGATACAAAAATACCAGTGCCTGCTAGCTCAAGGCGCATCGTGTCCGCCATGGCCTCAAGCGCAAACTTTGTTGCGCAATAAGCCCCGCGATACGGCGCAGCAATCAAGCCGAGCACGGATGAGCAATGG
The DNA here is from genome assembly GCA_002689605.1 of Filomicrobium sp. Lineage (GTDB taxonomy): Bacteria > Pseudomonadota > Alphaproteobacteria > Rhizobiales > Hyphomicrobiaceae > Tectiglobus. The sequence continues at coordinate 11,110 of NZGY01000068.1, read as the reverse complement.
ACAATCCTGCCCTCTCTGTTGGCACGCATCAAAGGCAGTGCGCGCCTCGTAACTTCGTGCGCCGAGAACACATTCACTTCGAACTGTTTGCGGATAGCCGAGGCACCCAGATCCTCGAGCGCGCCTGGTTGTCCGTACGCTCCGTTATTGAAGACAGCGAAGAGCTTGCCGTCGGTCAGGCGCGTAACTTCATCCATGCAGCGCGAAATGGAATCGGAATCTGCCAACTCCAACTCGACAGCTTCCAGTCCAAATTCTCCGGACAAGCGGGTCAGGTCTTCGCCTTGCCGAGCCGCCGCGATAACTCGCCATCCACGCTCCTTCAACATCCGAGCTGATGCGAGGCCAATCCCTGACGAGCAGCCAGTGATCATGATGGATCGCCCTTGACCGGGGTTTGCAGCCACGGCCTAGTTTGCACCTTCTAGCAAACGGCGAGCGATCACCTGCGCCTGGATTTCAGCTGCTCCCTCAAAAATATTCAGAATGCGCGCATCACAAAGAACGCGGCTCACCGGATACTCGAGAGCAAACCCGTTACCGCCATGAATCTGCAGTGCGTTGTCCGCGGAGGCCCAAGCCACCCGGGCACCCAACAACTTCGCCATACCGGCTTCAAGGTCGCAACGGCGTCCCTGATCCTTTTCACGAGCAGCGTAGTAGGTGAGCTGACGTGCGATCATCGTCTCAACTGCCATCATAACAATCTTGTTCGCGACGCGCGGAAAAGCGAAGATCTGCTTGCCGAACTGGTTCCGGTCTAACGCATATGCGAGTGCAATATCCATTGCGGATTGTGCAACACCGACAGCCCGCGCAGCGGTTTGAATTCGCGCTGCCTCAAACGTCGCCATAAGCTGTTTGAAGCCCTGTCCTTCTGCACCGCCCAGCAGTTGCGTGGCAGGAACTTCGAAACCGTCGAAGGAAATATCGTATTCCTTCATGCCACGGTATCCGAGCACCTCGATTTCGCCACCCGTCATACTTTCTGCCGGGAAAGGATTATCGTCACTACCGCGAGGCTTCTCCGCCAAGAACATTGAGAGACCGCGATAGCCCTTTTCGTCCGGATTTGTTCTGACGAGAAGCGTCATGAGATCTGCACGAACGGGATGTGTGATCCAAGTCTTCTGGCCATAGATCTTGTAGACATCTCCATGGCGCTCAGCACGTGTCTTCAGAGAGGCGAGATCAGAACCTGTATTGGGCTCCGTGAAGACCGCGGTCGGAATGACCTCTCCGGAAGCGATGCGCGGCAGGTACTTTTCTTTCTGCTCTGGTGTGCCGTTCGCAAGGATCAGCTCGCCGGCAATCTCAGATCGTGTGCCGAGGGAGCCAACGCCAATGTAGCCGCGTGACAATTCCTCGGAGACGATGCACATTGCCTCTTTGCCAAGCCCGAGGCCACCAACGTCTTCCGGCAACGACACACCGAAGACGCCGAGTTCCGCCAACTTCTGGATTGTTTCGAGCGGAATGTAGTTGTTTTGCAAGTGCCACTCATGGGCATGCGGTAGAACCTCTGCTTCACAGAAGCGGTTCATCTCTTCCTGCATCGCGGCATGGATATCATCGAGGCCGCTTTCACCAAATGTCGTCGTGCCCGGACGCTCAGAGATCAAGGTTGCAAGGCGCGATTTGGCAGCATCGTCCTGGCCTGCTTTGACTGCGCCTTCAGTTGCATCTTCAAATGCCCTGATTGAACTGCGAGACACCCCAAGCTTACTCAGGCGCACTGTTTCGCCCTGGCTCATTGGAATACCACCTGAGATCTGTGAGGCGTATTCACCGACACCAAGCTGGACGACCAGTTGTTCGAACTCGCCGAAATTGTTCTCGAATCCGATCCGTTCAGCCCAACCTTTCAATTGGCGGAGAGCTTCGACATACGTAGCTAGCCAAGCCAGACCATGCGTGATTTCCTGATGTTGATCCGCCGAGGTGTTCTCGCGAACGATGGCTCTCACGCTGCTTTTGGCTTCGGCAAGTATCCGTTCCGCCTCGGTCGTGACCAAACCGGCAGTTGCCAAAGGATCGGCCTCAGAGCCCAGTTTTTCGGAAATGGCTGCCATTGCAGGGGTCATTGTGCTGTCGCCTCCGGGTCTTGGCCATTCGTGATTTGCCGCAAAGAGATCATTTTGCAGCGCAGCATGCGATGTGGTGACACGACGCAATCAGCAAATCCATATCACGGTTGTTTTGCTAGCACGGTTGGGAGCTTTACTGAAGCAGTCGGCGCGGTTCTGACACCCTGTTGTGCCCGAGCACTTGCTAACGCGCCTTTCGGGAGCCCGTCAGTGCATCCAGGAAGCGCCGCGAAGAACGTTTGCTCAGTGAAGGTTCCACGGTTGTATTGGAGACTCTAGTAGATTGGCTGGTTTCTGGTCGAGACAGATTGGCCTGTTCCTGCCTCTCCGCTGCCTCAGAACTCGGTTTGGACCTAATGATCTGCACGCTGGCTTCTTCGATCTCACCGTCAAAACGTGAAAACGTTTCGCTCAGTTCAATTGGCGGTTCCGCCAGCCGCTCCATGCGGCGCGCAAGGTCGTAGGGCGATGGATCGGGATCACGTGTCGTCTGGTGAGCAACTTGCTCAATTTCCTCTTGGCCTTGATCGTCGTTGTTAGCGTCAGAGGGCTTTGAGTTGGCCCTAATCTGGCTGCCTGGTTTTGCAACTCGTAAGATCTCGACGTTAGCCTCATCCCATCCGACAGGCTCCGGCTCGCTATGATACTCAAAGTCAAAACTACTTAGGTCAGCCGCTTGAGGGCTCAGTTCGGGCTGACCCAAGTCATTGCTAGTCTCGGGCTCCGCATTGTCAGCCTTCTCGATCGCGTCGTTGTCTATATGTGGAGCTAAGGGTGGTAGAATGGAAATGGCGTCAATTGACGTCGGAGCATGCGTTGGCGGCGGAGCCTGTTCGTCTGAGTTGCCGTTCAATTCAAATGGCTTTGGTCGGCGTAAGTCAGGCAGCGAGACTTCTGACATCGTACGCTCGAAGCGCTCCAGCCGCTCACTCAATGCCAGCTCTTCGTTTTTCGCTATCTGAGAGCTGCCCTGCTCGGTATGATAGTCAGGTTCGTCAGAGTCTGGCTGCGCTTCGTGCGTTACGACCTGATCAATCTCACTCGTGTGCCCATCGTATTCTTCAGCCGAATTGGAATGTTCCAGATCTAAGTCTTCGCCAATGGCTGTTTCGTCATTGGCCACCTCAATCGCAGGGGCAGGATCAGTCCTCGTACCAAGTCCAGCCACGAGAGGGGGAAGAACTGCAGCCAATGGTAGCCTTTCAGCCCTGTTCCGCCCGGTGCTTTCTTCGCGCCCAGGCTCCAACTCCACTGCATCCAGTTTGTTCTTCTCAATGCCTGAATGAGATTCAACGGCCGCATCAGTCGACGTGACGGGTTCAACCTGTTCAGGTAAGGCAGGAGCAGATAACGGCTGCATTTGCCATGGCGTTTGGGGCGGATTCTCGACGAAAAAATTGTTGAACAGATAACCTTGCAAGCGAACAAATGCGGTTGCTTTTCCCGACGCCAGTATTGCTGCCTGTTCGATCCATTGCTGCTGTGACGCACTTCTAGGTACCGGCAAGCGCGCGCGCAACACGCTAAGCTGCTCTGGTGTTATTGCAGCGATTTCAGCGAAGCTTGTGAGCCCAATGCCCTCCAATGCCGCGCGTTCTTCAGGTCCAACTCCGGCAATCCAACTCAAGTCATCCGGCTCTTGCTCAAAGTGGTGCTCGGCTGACTTGGGGACCGATGCATCGGTTTCGATTTCTGTGCCGGGCAACGCGCGGGCTGCTTCGGGCAGGCTGGCCGCTTGCTTGGTCGCTCGTTCCACCTGAATTGCAGCCAACTGCTGAGTTATTTGAGCGTTCGAACTAGCTCTTCCCAACAGCAGAGCGGCTAGAGGTAACACCGTATCGTTATTCGGAAGGTCGACTGGGTGCAACAGATCCGGCGCACTCTCTTCCGGCTCGACGACGTCTAACGTTTGCTCTGGAGTTGCGTCCGAATTTTTGTGCGCCTCTTGCTTTTCGACTTTTTCTGCAGTCGCAGCATCAGACTTCAGTACGAGTTTGGTGCGAAAAGCCTCTCGCTCAACACCTGTCTCAGCCGAAACGTTCTCGACCGGCATAGACTGGCCCAAGGCCGTCTGCTGATTTTGAGGTTCTTGAGCTTGGTCTTGTGGCAGGTCGTCGGGCTCAAGCAGTTCCCGCAGTGAGTCCTCGGCAGCAACCAAGTTCATCCATGCTCTGAAGAGCCGATTTTCTCGAAGACTATCTGCTATATCTTCCGGGAGCTCTTGTTCGGCTGGAGATGCATCTGCGTTGCCTGCCGCGTCTGTCGCAAGCTGACGGTAGGCAATCCAAGCCGGGTCGGACGACATCAGCGCCTCCAACCTTTTTTGCTCAATTTCCAGCCCCTTGAGCTGGTTGCGAATCCCGTCCTTCATGCCCTATCCGTTTAAGAGCAAGCTGCGCCCACTGCCCATTCCATATCAGACATACGACTGATGTTGTATCCTCAATTGCTATCAAAGGACTGCCAGCCTTTGTGATAAGCTCGTCGAAGGTCTTTGATTCCGGTTAACAATATGCTTGCGCTTTGGCACCGCCTATTATTTCACAACGCTTGAATGTGGCTATGCCGCGACCCCAAAGACAAAAATTGCCAATCGCATCCAGGCCTGCAATTGTGGTAAATGGCCAACGACTTTTCCAGGCACAACGAACATTGGACGGCGATTGAGCCGATATAATTGAGCGTCCAGACCAGCTGATTGAATATGGATCATGCGAGCGACAGTTCGGACCGGGGAAGCAGTGGCGATAGCGCGCCAGTGCTCTCGGCAACTCAGCTAAAGCGCAATGTGCATTGGGCGCGACGCTACCTCGATGACATCATCAGGCCGGTCTTTGATCTTCAGAACGCGCAGATTGGCCATAATGTCAGTTCCTTTCTCAGAGACCGTCAGCCACTGGTCTGGTTATTGGCGCTGCTCATTGGGGTTACAGTTGCTTACGTGGCGGTCGCCTTTCGCTGGTCGATTGGCATGTTCCAATTGCTCTGGATTGGAACGCAGTCTGAGAAGGTTGCGTCAGCTGCTACTGAGGCAGGTTGGTTGGTTATTCTACTTGCCCCTGCTGTCGGTGGTGCGATTGTTGGGTTCATTCTGCATAAACATATGCCGGGCCGGCGCGCGCAAGGCGTTGCTGACGTTATTGAGGCCCGTGCCGTTCATGATAGCAATATCTCCGTCAAATCGGGTATCTGGAGCGCTATCGCCGCCTCCGTGTCGCTAGGTTTTGGCGCAAGCGCAGGTCGTGAAGGCCCGGTCGTTCACATCGGTGCGACCATCGCCTCCTTCGTTGAGAATTTCTTCAAGCTCACGCATGGTACACGTCGGACATTGCTGGCATGTGGGGTTGCTGCGGCGGTTGCAGCTTCATTTAATGCACCGATGGCCGGAGTGATTTTCGCTCACGAAGTCATCCTGGCCCACTACGCTCTCAGTGCGTTTGTGCCGATTGTCATTGCTTCAGTTGCAGCAACAGTCATTGCCCGGATCCACCTGGGTAATTTTCCGGCGTTTGTTGTTCCGGACTACCAAATTACGACTTACTGGGAGTTTCCAGCGTTCGCCTTACTCGGTGTGACTTGCGCGGCTGTTGCGATCGCGTTCGAGACCGCGCTTATGGTCACTGAGAAAGTCTCTTGGAAGTTCCAGGCTCCTCTTTGGCTCAGGCCTATCGTCGGTGGCTTGATGATTGGCAGTATCGCGATCTTCTTCCCGCAAGTGCTAGGTGTGGGATACGAAGCCGCCGACGCAGCGCTCACCGCTCAATATCCTTTGTGGATCATGCTTGCGCTGCTTGTCGCCAAGACCGCTGCAACAGCAATCACTCTCGCCACGCGCTTCGCCGGAGGCATTTTCTCGCCTGCGATTTATCTTGGTGCTATGGCCGGCGGCTCGTATGGGCTAATTGCCAGTTCCGTTTTCCCCGATATGGCGTCGAGCCATGGCCTTTATGCCATTCTGGGTATGGGAGCGGTTGCGGGTGCAGTCTTAGGTGCACCAATATCGAGCACGCTGATCATTCTCGAGGTTACCAAAGGCTATGACATATCGCTTGCATTGATGCTGACCGTATCGATTGCCCATGGTCTGACCCGGGCAGCGCTCGGCCTGAGCTTCTTTCATTGGCAACTATCAAAACGCGGGCTATCCGTTCAGGAAGGCCCACACCGTGAGATTATGCGCTCACTGCTTGTCAGAGATTTTATTACAGTTCTCGATCAAGCAGCTACAACAGAAGAGAAAAAACGCGATCCTCACGCTCAGCCAGACTGGTTGACCGTCAATGACACTGTCGAAACAGCGCTCAGAATGTTTGATAGGACAGGACGGCATCGGCTTCCAGTCGTTTCAATGGGCGATGAAACAATGATAGTCGGCTGGGCCGAACGGATGCCGGCCATGGACGCTTTCAATAAGGCTTTGATCGAGCGCCACGTCGAAGAGCACAGATAGCAGTTTGGCCATCTCGGCCTTGAACAGCTGCTTAAACTCCCGAATTTGTTTGCTTAGAGGTGTGTCAGAAGTGTCTCATTGCCTCAGAAGACACTTCACGCGCTGGACGACTGCTCTCCTCAGCAGTAGGTTCCGCCGCTACCCACTGTTGAAATTTGATGCAGAGTGCCTGCATGAATAGCAAACTCACCATTCTCGGGGCGATTTATCGTCTGTATGAGCACAGCCAGTTCTCAATGGCTGGAGCCGTTGCATTTTCGTTTCTGGTGTCGATCTTTCCATTCTGCATTCTACTGGGTGCGCTGGCTGGTATTCTGGGCGGCCCTGCATTGGCTGAGACCGCAATCGGGCATCTCTTCAAAGCATTGCCAGGAGATGTCGCTAAAGGTCTTGTGCCTCAGGTTGAATCGATCATGACCAGCAGCCGCATCGATTTGCTCACGATTGGTGGCGCGATTACGTTATTCTTTGCCACGAGTGCAATCGAAACTCTGAGGACCGCACTGAACTTTGCTTACCGTGTGCAGGAAAAGCGACCATACATTGTGTGCTTGGGCCTCAGCATGCTCAACGTATTTGTTGCTGCAATTGTTCTGCTGATCCTGGCATGGACGGCACTTGTGGCACCTAGCCTAGCGACTATGATCAAATCGCAGCTGCTCAGCGACTTCCTGAACTCGAGTTGGGTCAGCTCTGGAGCTGTCTACGCCCTCACTGCCAGTGTGATTGCACTACAGTTGTTTGCAATTCACTTGTGGCTTGCTGCAGGTCGCCGCCGCCTAGCCGATGTTTGGCCTGGTATTGTGCTGACCATCCTTCTCTGGATGTTGCTGGGAACCGCTTACTCCTACTATCTCGGATTCAGCAATTATTCACGGTTCTACGCCGGCCTCTCGCAGATCATGATCGCACTGATTTTCTTTCAGGTGACAGCAGTCGCAATCATCCTCGGCGCTGAGCTCAATCGCGGATTGATTGAGCTCAAGAAAATGCGGAATGGGAACGGATCACTTCTCAAGAAGGACGGCGATACTGACGATGGTGCCGTAGCGACCTAAGTTGTGCCTCAGCTAGTTTGAACTAGGGCCCGATCGTTTCAGATGGAAGCGCTTGGCGCATCCATCTGAAACGATCGGGCTATAAATTTATTGAGTAGAGCAAGATTCACGTTCCGGCCAACAAAGTGAGCGAGGCGAACGGTGGCTCCATCCGGAACGATCTTGTTCTAGCGTGCGCAACTATCTGGTCTCCATCACAGATCCAACTCCTGGATAGCCTGGCTGCATTCTCAAGACGCAATCCAACTTTGCTAAGCGCGCAGCCGTTTGTTCTCAGGATCAAACGGGCTCTCTTCGATGATCGTCGCCGGATGTACCTTGCCCAGAATATCAACTTTCACGGACGTGCCTATGGCCGCTAGATCCGGTTGGACCATCGCGATTGCCAGGCTCTTCTCCACTCGGAAACCGTAGTTGCCACTGGTTACACGACCGATCACCTTGCCATCCTTGTAGATTGGATTGTTGCCAACTGCGTCGGCATCAGTCGTCTCGTGAATCTCAACTGCCACGAGGGTGTTGGCAAACCTGGGCTTGACGGTCACTCCAATGGAGCGGAGCAGATTGCCGTTCGGGCCCGGGACTGCGGCATGGATGTCGTCTATGAAGGTATCCGCCTGACCCCGTCACAGATTGTACGTGCGGCCATTGACGAAGGTGTGCATGTGGTTGGCTTGTCTATCCTCTCCGGTAGTCTTGTTTCGCTCGTGAAAGATGTCATTGCCAAACTGGATGAAAAGGGCGCAGCGGGGCTGCCAATAGTCGTTGGTGGCATCATACCGGACGAGGATGCTAGCACTCTCAAAGAGATGGGCGTTGTTGCTGTCTACACTCCGAAAGACTTCCAGCTGAACGATATAATGAGCGACATTGTGAGGTTGGCGGACGCAGGCGCCGAGGCGGCCTGACCGCTCCTTTCACGTATAGCTTAGACTAAATCCCTATCGGTTTGATGTCGTCGCATCGTAACCCCGTTGACGTGGCAAGTGGTTTGACTATATTGCGCGCTCTCCGGCACCTCACACGATATAAGCCCCTGTGGCGGAACTGGTAGACGCGCGGGATTCAAAATCCCGTTCCCGCAAGGGAGTGTCCGTTCGATTCGGACCAGGGGCACCATAAAAGAGTGACAATGCCCTGAGAATAATCAGCAAAGTATTCTTTTGTATTTTGCAATCCACCTTTCTATCCACCTTCTTGCGCAACGAACTACAGGCAGACTGAGTAGCCCGTGCGGAGCAGTGCGTCGATTGCGAATAACCAATTGGCCTGGGCACATCTTTCAATACATGACACAAGTTAGCACACTAAGAATCTGGGGGTCGGGAGTTCGAATCTTCCCCGGTGCGCCAATAAAATCAAGGACTTAGCTTTATGTCTTTTTGCGCCTTAGAGCGCTAGCATTCACATAGCATTCACCTGAACGCGCAGTTACTGAGCCACCTGCTCTCGCATGGCGGATCGTCGTCGCTATGCCGTCCTCCTCATTGAGCGTAGGAATAATCGCTGCAACCGATGTCATAACGTTATTGCTTGTCACGAGGCCGTCTTCGAACTGACCAAACCTCGAATGCACACCACGCAAGGAGCCCGCCAAACAGAGTTATGATTTTGATGAAGCCAATATCCATGACCAGTCCTTGGACAGAGCGCACAAGCAGAATCGCTTACGATAAGTTCATAAACGTAGCTTTGCTCAGTTTGGACCAACGAGCACCGAACAGATGAGAACCAGAAATTGCCGTATTAGAGGTAGCTCGAATCATAAAGAGAGCGGCATGGGCTCCGCCCAACCACTGCAATTAATAATATCTTGGAAAGGAAGCTTCTAATATCGGCGACGCTCACTGCGCGTATGCCGACTGCTGCCACAACTCCCAATTTGTTCTCCTGTCGGCGACGGAAGGGATGCAGAGAAAGCGGCCTCTAGGGCACGCTGCTGCCCTGCATGGGATCTGTCCGCTCTCACCAGCTGCAGACATGCGTTGTGCAGCGTACAAGCTCACTTTTGACCCCGAGCAGACAGACTGCAACCGCAACAAGTCTCGCTCTTATTGCTCTCCAGAGGCTGAGCTTAAGGCTTCCCTTTCAACTACAGCCGACATGATGAGACCGGCCACAATAGCCCAAACCGACGAAGTGATGCCAAGCAGCGAGAACGGGGTGGCGGCGACGCAAAATGCAACCAATGCACCTGACTTCATGTCACTGGTTATCGCTTTCTCGATAGCTTCCTGCAGCGCTGAGAAGATGGCTAGGCCCGCTAGTACAACAACATATGCCTTAGGAAGTAGACCGACCAAACTCGCCAATGGCATCGCAAACAGCGCAATTACAACGAGCGAAAATGAGGCGACTACAGCGCCGACGTATCGTTGCTGGGAAGGCCCTGCTTCTGTGCTGGCCAAGATTGCACCGGCTGACCTGGCGACAATGGTCGGCACTCCGCCGAATATGGCACTTATCGTCGAACCAATCCCTACGATCAGAGTGATGGCATTGGCAGCAACCTCATAGCCTTGAGACTTCAAAAAACCCAATCCCTGTACGGTGCCGAGACCAGCCGAAAGAATGACCATTGGCAAGCCAATAGTCAGTATCGCAGCAACTGAAAAAGTTACGTCAGGAAAGATAATCGATGGTGCCACCCAATTCACGGTTGGCATCTGTCCATTGCTGACCAACGCTGAAGCGACACCTCCAAAGATCAGGGCAAGCAGAAGTGGTGGTAGTCTTTGGTGATCGAGGAAGCGACCAATGAGATAACCAGCGATGGTTGCGCCTCCGATCACGCCATCTTCTATCGTCGCTGTAACAAGACGGGTAACGTAGCTCAAAATACCACCAGCAAACATCCCAAGAACTATCGGCAATGGGAGTATTCGCAATACGAAACCTCCGAGCCCAAAGCCACCCAAAACAGTTATAATCAGACCTGCGACAATGTTTGCGCCTACAATTTCCGAGAGTGAAAACTGGCCGGCGACAGTGCCGATATAGACCATGCCCGGAATTGTCCAGCCGATGGCAATCGGTTGGCGGTAGTACAGGCTAAGCCCGATCCCCGAGAACCCGCAGGCCAAGTAGCTGACAAATATCCAACTTGCTGTGTGTGCATTGCTGGCGTTCAATCGCTCTGCAACTGCGATCAGAAGCGGCAGACTACCTACGAGAAACCATATCGATGTGGTAAGTCCCGCCGATAGTGTCTGCGGATTGGCATCCTTTAGCATGCTGCCATGTGGACTGATCGGCATTCCAGGGCTTTATGGTTTGATGTGAAAATGCCGAGCAATATTCGACAGAGCATCCCCAAAGTCAACAAACGCTTGTTGCGCCGCTTTGACGAGGGATCTGCCGACAGCCGCTCGTGGCCTATCTCGACGCGGTCATGCTGCAGCGCAATGGCAGCAATCACTGTCTGACGTCAGCCCCTCCGGAACAAACTGAGAGCATTTCTTAACAGAGTGTTTTTTAGGCTCATCCTCACGACTGAGGAGTGCCACATGGGACGT
>NZGY01000067.1 GCA_002689605.1 Filomicrobium sp. | reverse complement strand
CTCTCTACTTTGCTTACTATGGCGACAAAGGTGTATTTATATGCCTGTAATAAATTATACTTAGGGAACTCCCACAAACCTTCGGGCAAACCGTCAAAATAATATTCCATTTGTTTTTGATCTAATAACTCAAAGGAGTGATAATCTACAAAACATTCACTTTGAGGATCAAAAGGACTACCCAACAAACTTGTTATGTTGCCCTTGTTTTTCCGAATCATTTTTTAATTTCGCGTAACTCTAATATACTTTTCCCAAGTGGGGTATCGGTTATGTCACGCTGATCGTCAGTGCCATAGATTGAAAATTGTCTCAGCGATCTGGTGTCTGCTGAAGACGAGTATGCCTGATTCACATCTTCGTCATAAACTAATTTGTATGTACAAAATTTAGAGTGGACATACGGGTGTAAAGTTACTTTTTTGTCGTATTTCCTGAGATAAACGCCGTAAAATTTCGCTCTTTCAAAAAAGTCTTTTCTTGCTTCCAAAGGCATAGTTGGTTTGGACGGTTCTTCTGTCGAACTAACCTCTTCATCATTATTTTGTGACGCTTTATTAGTTTTTGTCGGACTCTTTTTTACATCTGTTGTTGCGGTTTTGTTTTGCGATTCTTCTTTAGGATCGGCATCAGTCTTTTTTACTTCCGTTGCTTCGGTTTTATTTTGCGCAGGATCTTTTTTGCTCCGTAAGTCATTAATTAACTTAATTATTCCAATGGGGAAAAAAATATTAACCAAAGAATTGTTGAAAGACGCATCATTAACACCGCACCGTGAGTCGAAATAAAATAATTTTCATGAAAAAAGTGGATATTATAGTGCAGAGAATGTCAACACAAAGATGTCGGGACTTAAGTCTCCATCAACCCGCTGTGGGTTGATTGCACTCCCCTAGTCGAAACCAAAATTGCAAGTAACGACAATGATAACCTTAAGGAAGTCGTGTAACTCCACCCCCAAATCCTATTCAACTTTCACAATCTATAAATGCAATAGAGACACCCTCAGAGGCATCCGTCTGAGGGTTTGTTTTTGAATGCAAACTTAGTACATTCTTTGCACGAACAGATTTGATTTATATTGAAGTAAAGTATTGATTTATATGACAAAGGAAATGAGTTAGACTGTTATGATGAAAGTGTCTGGAATCATTTGCAAAAACAGTATTTGTACAAACTTCGTACAAACTTTTTGTAACTAATTGATTTTAAATTATAAAAAGGAAGTGTTATGATTGAGTGGGAGTAATCCAGCACCACCCAGTCGCTGACCGATAGGAGAGGCCGGAATGCCGGATGATGGGAACAATGGCTTCAACTCGGACGTCGCCTTTACGGTGTCTGTCAAGCGCGCGCAGGCAGCCCGCGGAAGCCGCGAGATGTTCCAAAAGCGAGTGGAAAGGACAGACTGGCCGGACAAGATTTCCAACGACTTTGCGGGATTTATCGCTGAGCGTGACAGCTTCTACCTCGCGACGGCCTCTGCCGATGGCCAACCCTATATCCAGCACCGCGGTGGACCGGCAGGTTTTCTCAAGGTTCTAGATGAGAANACTCTTGGTTTNGCCGACTATGCTGGCAACCGNCANTANGTNAGCNTTGNCAACATCTCNGAGAACGATCGNGCCCATATTTTTCTGATGGACTACATGCATCAGANACGCGTGAANGTTTGGGGCCGTCTCCGCGNGATCGAGGGGNATGANGAGCTGACCGCCNAGCTNATNCCGCCGGGNTATCAAGCTCGCCCCGAGCGCGTNTTTCTNTTTACAGTGACCGCCTGGGACGTCAATTGTCCGCAGCACATTCCGCGCAAGTTCGATATGGCTCTGGTCAAANATCAATTTGATAAGATGGAAGCGGAGATCGCAGCCTTAAAGGCCGAAGTTGCTCGTCTGAAAGGTAGNGCGGANGAAGCGGCCGATTAAGTCATTCAGTGCATCAATCAAGCGTTGCNGACTAGGTTGAGTAAGGTAGCTTAGCGAGCTGCTTCCTCCCAGTATCTACAACGGTTTCCTCGTTGCTGAATTGTCACTGAATCGTTTCGCAATGACCCAACTTGCGCTAGCTGCATAACGCCACCCAAATCGTACTCACTAGCATCAATGCCATGGCTGGTTGGCCGGTGTGTCCACGAGAGTTCTCATGGGCTCGAANACGTGAGACGTGCTGGGACATTCGTAGCTNTGGCTGAGACCTTTCCCAGAGTAGTCACCGAGCGCTCAAAGGCAATTCAGACGGCACTTATGGGGTATCCTATGAAAATCTTGAAGGGCGGAATGCAGGTTGCTGTTTTATTAGTCATGGTATTTACCACTGTAGTGGCGTCACATTCAGCGCTAGCTCAAGATTGTGCTTCCGGCAACACGGCGCAGTGCGCGGTGGACATTGAGGCTGCGCAAACTTCGGCTGAAGTTGCCCAATTTTCAGCCGACCAGGCTCAGCAGACTGCCGATACGAATGCTAACAACATTGGTTCAAACACCGCCAACATTAGNTCTAACTCCAGCAACATCTCCGCGCTACAAGACGACAATCAAAAACAACAGAGACAGATTGACGAGAATACAGAAGGCGTAGCTATGGCATTGGCTCTCAAGATGCCTGACTTCGTTGCAGATGAGAACTTTGGTATCCGGCTAGGTTACGGCAACTTTGAAGGAGCAGATGCTCTTGGCCTTAGCGTTGCTGGCGTCGTCGGACGAGATACTGCCGGAAAAGGAAGTCGACTTACGATTCATGGCGGCGTCGGTCGCGGCATAAGTAAGAAAACGGTTGGTGTGANTGTAGGTGGACAACTTACTTGGTAGCTGGCGCGGGCTTCAGGTGGGTACCTCTTGGCAGGCGTGCGACGCAAGTTAGGTCTCTTGATGAACAGCAGCTTTGGTTAATTACGACTATCGGCTGCTGCTTGCACATTCGGTCAACGACGTTGCTAGTGTACCTTGTTCCAAAGACGAATATTGTAGGGAACAAAACCATATCGCTGGAAGAAGCGAAGAGCCTTTTCGTTGAAGGTCCAGGTATCAAGCGCAAGTAAGCTTATACCTNTTNCATCGCCACGCTGTTTGACTGCGTCAAGCAGGGCCTTTCCGATCCCATGCCCTTGGGAGTCAGGCCGCACACTGANGTGGTGCACATAGACCATCGCATGCTCGAACACTCTGCTGGTCTCTGGCATTTCGCGGATTTCAGCTACGACGTAGCCCTTTGGCTCGTTGTTGACGAACGCTACAAACGAAAAGCGGTTTGGCCGGCCTATAAATTCTGCGGCGTCTGTTTCCGTAAAACTGTCGGGCCCGGGTTCCTTAAAACGCCACGGGTGTTCGGCGGCATGAATTCTCTGAACATCTGTGTTTAGCTCAGAAATCACGGCAGCGTCTCGCACACCGGCTTCTCGAATATCAAGTTGCGCGGACATCACTTTTTTCCAGGTGTCTTGGCNTTGGATNTCTGACCGGAGCAGGCATAGAATCGNCGCTGAACGCACCGCCTCTCCGGCTCAATTGCGCAGACTGTCTTTGGAACGCGCTTGCACCGCCGTTGAAGACGGCGGTCACAGACNTGCCGGATGATCTTTCGGCAGTTGCGCCGTGTTTCCTNACGGCAGTGCCTGCGTCCACCGATATTCTGGCATACCTGACGAAGCGAAGGAGTGCACCGTTCCACCANTTTGTCCCTGCAGCGGTTGGTAGGGCGCATTGCACAGTCTTCTCTCATCACAATGCGGCACTTGCGAACGTTCACCTTCCGACAGACATTACGGNACTGCTCTATGCAGTTCGCCTCGCTCTCTGCCTTTGGTGTCTTTAGTTTCTGCGGTTCGGCGGCAAGCGCGATCAGGCTGGTGCTCAGCACGACTACGACGGCAAAGATTGCGACTGCACCGCTNGTATACCCAGCCAACTGCCTTCGTAGTAACTGAGTCATGTTTTGCAGGGCGTGCATTGTCTGTCGAGAAGCTTTGACTATTTCACCGAAAGCTCAATACTCCGCGGAGATTATGGCGCCTTTACCGCTCTCGGCGTCAACCGTAGCCGTTGCCTCTTTTAAATCTGCGAGATACTGGGGCGTGGCTGGCACGTGCAGCATAGACATCATGCGATGCAGTGCCTTTGGCGACTGTAGCAAGCCGGGGACCCACCCCTGCCCCTGCATAATCTCAGCGATCCTGAAAATATCTAATTTATTGGAGCCAACAGCCACGATCGACAATTCTGGCGCGCCCAAAACATGCAGGTTTTCGATGCCTTCAATCTCAGCGCGATAGGCCTCGATCCCAGTCATGAGCTCGGAAGCAATGACCGTATAGCCATCGCGGCCAAGATGCTGAAAGAGCGCCCAGGCACCAGCGATTGCACCGCCTGCACGTGTTCCCACAATGGTAGTTGTTGCAAAGCGACCGTTGGGCCAATCGTGGAACTCAAAACCGTGATGTGCTGCCTTGTCGGGATTTCGATAAAACACCGTCGAAATTGGCTTGGGCGCAAACCCAAATTTGTGGAGATCAGCCGACATTGACGATACTCCCGGCACAGAGAAATCAAATGCCGGAATAGGACGTCCTGACTGGCGAACGAACGGCGCCAAGTAACCACCAACACAGGCATCGACATGCAGCCAAATGTTGTGACGCTCCGCGACTGCGCTTAGATCTTCGATAGGATCGAAAACACCGTAGGGGAAACACGGCGCTGATCCGACCAGCATGATCGTGTTGGCATCAATCGCGCACTCCAGGGCTGAAACATCGACGCGGTAGTCTAGTCCACAAGGTACGCGACGCACCTCCAGGTCCATGAGTCCAGCAGCCTTGTCAAATGCGGGATGGCCGGAATATGCCATGACGATGTTCCCGCGATGCGTTGGATCATCTCGCTTTGCTCGTTCGTAATCGCGGCAGGTTTGCACAGCCTGGATGATACTCTCCGTGCCTCCGGTGGTGATGAAGCCGGAAGCTTCATCAGGCGCCTGGAAGAGATCAAGCGCCATCTCAACAATGTCCTGCTCCATCCGTTGAATGCTCGGGAACGCGCGTGTTCTACCCAGAGCGTTTTCCGTGAAGAAGATGTTGTAGGCATCTTGAGATATTTCTGCAGCCGCACCAGAGCCCTTAAATACGAAAAGCGGGACGCGCCCGCCTGACCAATCTGCATCGTCCTGCTTAAAACTTCGAAGCTGGTTTAGAACTTCGTCGCGTGCCTGGCCTGAAGCGGGAAACGTTTTTCGCATTGTGCCATCCTCTAGGGCGTGAGTTCGTTCGAGCTAACTCTGAGCCTGTTGAACGAAGAAGGATGCCCCCTTTGGGACTTCCGGAATCTCCATAGTAAAGCCAGATGATCGAATGCGGCCTAGCTCACAACCTCTCACAATCCGACCTGCATCAGGGCTTGGAACGGCGATTGGTGATAACGGTACCGCATCGGCCGCAGCATACGTCACAATGTAGAGCGTGCGTGGCTGATCATAGTTATTGGCAGTTGACGCGTGCGCCACCCGCGAGTGCATTAGGCAGACCGAACCCGCCGGACCGTAGCAAGGCCGGGCTTCAGTATCGAATGATGCTGCCACGTCATCGTCAACCGCTCCTGCAAAGACACCATCTTGCCAAAGTGAATGCAGCGGATCGCGATGCGACCCTGGTGCAATCATCAAGGGACCATGATCCAACGTCACGTCGTCCAGGAAAAGTAGTGCGGTCAGTGTGTCATCATTGCTATGGGGATCAAATGTAAAATCCTGATGCCATTTGACGACTGTCTTCGTACCCGGCAGCTTCGAATTGACCTTGGCGTGATGAAAACGGACGTTGGGCCCAACCAAATCAGCGGCCATATCCGTCATAGCGCTATCGAACGCGGCCTCACTATAGACTTGTGAAATGTCCGTCGGCGAGGCAACACGGCGCAATGATGGATGATCCGCGGTATGGTCGTCGTCGAGGTCAAAGCGTGGCCGCCCATCGCAAATTTCACCATAGGCGGACGTTTGCGCGCGGCTCTCGTTTACCCAAGCAGAGAATTCTTCCTTAAGTGCCGAAAGCACTGTTGGCGTCACTGCTTCTTTGACTACGATCGCGCCGTCGCGCTGGAAGGTTTCGATCTGCTCCTTCGTCAAACCGGGCATCTTAAATCCTTCTGCTTCTAGTCAAGACCATCTCATCAATTCTTGACATGAACTGCGCGAGGAAAATTGGTCAGGCATACGGCATCGTTTGCTCGCACGTGAATAGTTTCGCTGAGCTCCATGCCCCAGTCCTCCATCCACATACCGAGTATGACATGGATCACGGCATTCTCGGGAATGGGGGTTGTATCTCCAGGCCGAATACGGATCGTGTGTTCGCCCCAATCCGGCGAATAGCCAACGCCGATTGAATAGCCAATGCGACTTTCCTTGGTGAGGCCATAACGGTTCAAGACGCCGTGCCAGGCTGCATGAGCCGCGTCTCCCGTTGCATTGGCTTTGAGTACGTCTAACACTGCCTCAATACCTTCCTCGACCGCTTTGGCCGTGTCGAGAAGTTTTGCCGGTGGTTAGCCGAGGTGGACAGTGCGCGCCAATCCGCAATTGTAGCGCTTGCGACATGCTCCCAGTTCGAAGGCGACCGTTTGATTTGGTTCGAACGGCGCATCTGTCCGCAAGGGATGCGCTGTAGAAGCGGCCTCGCCTGCCAGCACAAGTGGGTGAATGGCTGGCATATCACCGCCAAATTCGGGTGTGCCTCTAATCTGTGCGGCCGCCACATCAGCCATGAGATCGCACTGTCGGATACCTGGCGCTATTCCGTCGTAGGCGGTCTGCATGACATGGCCTGTGATGATGGCTGCCTGTTGCATAATTTCCAGTTCTGCCGGGCTCTTGATAAGACGTTGCCAATTGACCAACAGGTTTGCATCGCTCCACTGCGCATTCGGCAACCCGTTTCTGAGATTGTCCAGCATTGCAGGCGAGAAATAGTAGACATCGCTTTCATAGCCGATCCGCTTATTCGCCAAGCCTGCCTTGCCCAACCAATCAGCAACAAAGACTGCCGGATGCGTATCTGGTCGCTGCACCAACTCTTCGGGGAATGGCACAACCTGATCTGCGGTGAGATATGTTGTAAACTTTGCTGCACCTGCATCCATCAGACGGCAGATCCAAACCGGTCCGATTTCCGGACCAAGAACCAAGACCTGCGGTGTGTAAAATGACCAGGCGTCATAACCTGTCAGCCAGTTAATGTTGGATGGATCGCCGATGACAATCGCATCGAGCCCGCGATATGCAACCGCGTGCCGCATACGTGCTTGTCGGTCTTCATACTCTGCGGCGCTGAACGGAGGTGCCATGTCGATATTCCCTTAAAATTTATCTGCCGCAGGCCACTCGCCAAGTCGTCAGCATTGCACTATCACGTTGACCATAATCCTTCCCGAAAAGGCGACCGACGGCAATGAACAAATCACCTATGCAGAACAAACCTCAGCCGAGACGTGACCGCCTTGTTGAAGATCTCTGTGCCATGGTGGCCCTCAAAAGCGTCAATCCGTTTGACAATCCACCCGCTCCTGGCCTGCGCGAGCACGAATTTGCTGAAGATTTGCGTTCTCGCATGGATGCCCTCGGCCTCGAAACAGAATGGCGAGATGTTGCTGACGGTCGCCCCAATGTGTGGGGCCGCCTCAAAGGTAAGGGCAATGGTGCGACCGTCATGTTGGCAGCGCATACTGATACCGTCGCGGCGGACGATTACCCCGAGGCGTTCAATCCGGTTGTTAAAGATGGCCAGGTCCATGGTCGCGGCTCATGCGATATGAAAGCTGCCATCGCATGCTATCTAGAGGTCGTTCGTCTCATAAAGGAGAACCACATCGAGCTCGCGGGCGACCTGATCATCTGTGGTGTCTGCGATGAAGAACACACCATGATCGGCTCTGCGGATGCCGGCCAGAACGGGCCACACGCAGACTATGGCATTGTCGGTGAGCCGACCGAGTTGGCAATCTGCCCGACCCATAAAGGCGAACTCTGTCTTAGCTTTGTAACACATGGACGTGCCGCGCATTCCAGCTTGCCAGAAAATGGTATCAACGCCGTCGAAGCTATGGGCGCGGTTATTGGAGCGTTCAGCGACTACAATCGCGAACTCTTAGACGTTGCAGAGCCTCACCCACTGTGTGGAACAGGTCGCTTCTCGATGACGGTTATTCGTGGTGGCGACTTTGTTTCCGTCATTCCTGCCCGCTGCGAGATGGAAGTGGATCGGCGTTATCTTCCAGGCGAGACGGCAGATGGAATTATAGCTGAGTACAAAGAAAGGCTAGAACGCGTCAAGCAAGAGCGGCCTGGTTTTGACTATTCAATCAGCGAGGCCAGTCTGAATGTCCTGCCGCTTGATATTCCGTTGGACTCACCTTTGGTTTCAGCGGTGAAAGACTCAGTGCGTTCCGTCTTGGCACGCGAGCCCGAAATCACAGCCTTTCCTGGTGGCACTGATGCGCCGAACCTCGGCTTTCCCTGCGTGATTTGTGGGCCGGGATCAATTGCGCAAGCGCATACCGTAAATGAGTTCGTCTCGATCGAACAGATGGTGCAGGCTACAGCCATCTATCTTGATGCCGTGCAGGCTTTGACCTCGATGCCGAAACCCTAAGCAGCTCGACCGGGATGTACGGCATTCGCCCCAGCCAGCTCGCCTAAGTGGGCTGCAAGCGCAGAGTTGCTGGAGAATGCCGGAACGCCTGCCGCAGCTTCGATCTCTGCCAAAACATCATAAGTCTTCAGGTTTGTGCATGACATGAAGACAGCGTCGACTTCAGTGGACTTGGCGAGCTCAACAGCTGCGTGCTTTGTATACGCATGATCAATCCGCGCGACTTTGGCATCATCGCCCTCATTGAACGAGCCAAAGGCGCAAGTTTCAATGCCTGCGTCGGTCAGGACATCTCGCAAAATATTGCTGACGCTCTCGATGTAAGGCGAGAGAAATGCGAGACGCTGGACATCATGCTTGCGGCACATATGGATCAGTGCAGATACTGGATTTGTGACATTCGCAGCCTGGCAGCCCGACGTAATAAGCGATGTGACCTTTTCAGGGCCGATCACAGCCGAGCCGGATGTACAGCAATAAGCCACAGCGTCAAAAGCTAAGGAACGCGGGAGTAGCGTCGCCGAACTCTCGATGTGATTTGCCATATCGGCCAAAGTTTCCTGGTTAACTTCCGACGCATTGGGAACGCGACTGACATAGACATCGGCAACTGAAGGAGGAAAGTAGCGATGAATATCAGACTCCAGTGTCTCGTCTGTTTGCAAAACGACCAAACCGATTGTTGGCCGGCGATCAGAGTCCTTTAGGAGCTCGTAAGCGTAAGATGTCATGAACAAAGCCTTTGGTCAGACAAGCGGGGCAGTCATGCCGAGCTTAGCCAAGCAATCAAGTAAGACCAAATGGAATTGCGACACCTTTTGGTGCCCTATAGCCGATCGTGCTCAGGTTCCACCAAAAAAATCTTTTACTTGGTGATTTGTTCTGCACAGGGGATGGTGACAAAGTTGATCAAAGTCCAGTCATGGTCCCCACATGCATACTCGCCGATGTTATATGTTAAAACTAACTGTCTTGTTTCTAGCCTTTATAGGATTGGCGCTCGCCCAGCCTGCTTGTGCCCAACAAGGCCTTCACGGCCAGGGCCATGATAAACTCCACCATTGGTATCTGACACTCAAGGACTGGAAGGGGCGCCCGTGTTGTGACGGGACGGACTGTCGACCAACGCAAAGTCGCGTTCGAAATGGCCGTTCGGAAGTCTTAGTTGGCGGTGAGTGGACGCGCGTGCCGCCACATAAAGTTCTTTCTGAAACCAGCCCTGATCTACAGACACATGTCTGCAGTCCTGGCCCGGACAGTAATTATCCACGCGGATCTATCTTCTGCGTTGTTCTCGGACCAGGCGTTTGACTGACTCAAGGATGGGCCGGTCAGCCATGTCGGTCGTAAGAATATGCTAAGGCTAGCTTACTAAATCGGCCGATCGCCTTTGACAGTCACGCGGAAGCCAGAGCGGAGATTGGGATAGTAGTCCCAGATCGCGAGGTGCTGGACGCAACGGTTGTCCCAGAACGCCACTGATCCGGGTTGCCAGCGGAATCGAACCTGGAAGTCTGCCGATGCACAGTGCTCGTGCAGCATCCGCAAAATGGAATCGCTCTCGAGACGCGGAAGGCCATTGATGCGCGTTGTGAAAATCGGGTTGACAAAGAGGCACTTGCGACCACTCACCGGATGCGTACGAACGACCGGATGATCGGCGAAGGGGTAGACCTTGCCGGCATCATCAACGCCCTTGTCGCTATAACGGCCACGATACTGTGGTTCACCATCATGCCTGGCCGTCAGACCGGATAGATACTCTTTCATCCGATCTGAAAGAGCATCGTAGGCCGCATACATATTCGAGAACAGTGTGTCCCCACCATACTCCGGCACGGTTTTCAGGTAGAGGATTGATCCAAGTGGAGGCTCCTGATCGCAAGAGACGTCGGAGTGCCAACGCTCACCCGCAATGTAAGTGGAGTTCTTATCCGTGTGGATCGGCAGGATCTCTGGATGCCCCTCGGGCCCTGGAATGGCAGGGTGGACATGAAGTTCACCAAATCGACGGCCAAAATCCTTGTGGCTTTCGTGATCCAAATCCTGACTGCGGAAGAAAATCACGCAGTGCTCAGTCAACGCATGATGCACTTCTTCGAAGGTGCGGTCATCCATTGGCTTAGCTAGATCCACGCCATCAATTTCCGCGCCGACACGGGCGGTTACAGGATTCACTTTGATCTTTTCGTACTGCATCCGTTTTTCACTCCCTGCGAGCCGCGTACGCGCGCGTTCACTATTGCCGCCAGAATAGGAGGTGAAGACATCGTACGTCAATTTTGGATGCGATGAATGTAAATGCGGTCACAACTTATGACTGACGCGATATGCACTGTAACAGCAGCGGCGAGCCAGTACTGTGGTTTTGGTAGGCTCTTACGCGCTGTGACCAGTAATCCTTCGAGTTTCCCCGAAAACCACCAGCAGCCTCAGCAACGGATGCAAAACTTGCCACGAGCACGTGCGTTCCCGGCGCCGTTGTTGCGATGAACTTTGCTGAGACCTCGAACCCTGATGCTTCAGACACGCTGGGCAAATAGGTTTGAATGCACCAACCGCCATAGTCTTCATCATTGCCATCAACGCTACTCACGGTGAGACTGAGATTAGCGAAACTTGGTCCGTCCCCACCTACAGCCTCGGAACGCCATTCCTCTGTAGCAATCAACATTTGTGAATTGATGCGACAGCCCATCATCTCACGCGCGAGTGGTGGCTGTGTGGGTTTGATTTGCACAGGACTGGGATTGAGGAAGGTGCGGGTGTCTTCACCGCCGAAGAAGGCTACAAAGCCACGCTGTCCATCAGAAACTGAACCATCCAAACGCCGTGCGCCACTGTCCTCACCGACGACCTCGTAGTGAGCAGCCCAGGTATAACCCGGCCGTGCAAGCTTCTCGGGCATGTGGACGTCGTGAAACCAGTTGAGGTACTTGTCCTTGTTTTCTGACGCAATGTCATACATGATCAGCCAGATTGCTTGGCTCATCCAGATATTCCTCTCAGGATTTCGAGTTTCAGTTTCTTTAGATTAAACTGGACGATCACCGCAAACAGTGACGCGATAGCCCAGACGCTTTTTCGGAAAATAGTCCCAAAGTGCGTAGTGCTGCGCACAACGGTTATCCCAGAATGCTATAGACTTGGGTTGCCAGCGGAAACGGCAATGGAACTCTGGTGTTCGGACATGATCAAAGAGCATATCCAGAAGAGCCCGGCTTTCCTTTTCGGCGAGACCATCGATCCGAGTTGTAAAGCCCGAGTTGACGAACAAGCATTTGCGTTTTGTTACCGGATGAGTGCGCACCACCGGATGCAGTGAGCGCGGATAGTCTTTAGCTTCCATGCCAAGCGTACCGCGCAGGACGTGTTCAGATTCGTGCCACGCACTTAGCCCTGAAAGAAAATCTTTCATCGGCTCCGAAAGTGCCTCGTAAGCAGCATACATGTTCGCGAACATTGTATCTCCACCAGATGGCGGAAGCTCATGCATGTGGAGGATGCTGCCCATNGGCGGCTCTGCATCGCACGACACGTCAGAGTGCCAGCGATTGCCCGCAATGGCCTTTGACTCACCATCCGCTTTTATCACGAGGATTTCTGGGTGTCCCTCAGGTTTCGGGGCTGTGGGATGGATATGCAGTTCGCCAAAGCTACGCCCGAACGCCTTTTGCTGCTCCCAGTCGATATCTTGATCGCGAAAGAACACGACAAGGTGGTCGGAGAGTGCGTCGTGAATCTCCTGATATGTCTGATTACCTAATGGCTGTCGCAGATCGACACCGCTTATCTCGGCACCTATCACAGGATTGAGAGGCTCGACTTGAATTGTTTCATAGTGGCGCTCAGTCATGAACCACTCCCTTGTTCAGCTGTTCCCAAGTATTTCAGAGCCCAATCTCGCGCCAGGCTTGCTGTCGNCGGTGNCCATTNCACTTCAGTTTGTGCTGTCAAACCANTCCTATTCAAATATGGATCTGATCGATTGAGAGCAGACAATCGTAGCACCCCANTACCGACTAAGACTGTTCCCAAGTGCCAGAGCGACGACGTCTTCGACGGGGGCAAGGTATTTGCAGATTACTGCCAGCACTGTTATCGGACAGTTGGCATTCCTGAAAAGCAGAGCNTCAGAGGCGGAGAACAATATTCATGGTCACAAAACTTGGCTTTATAGGCTTCGGGATTATGGGTGAACGGCTGCTGCGCGCCGCTCTCAATCACGATAAGTCAGTTATCACCGTTACCGGCGCCTATGATCCGAGTGCAGAGACGGAAGCCAAACTGCGCGATATNGATAGTAGCCTTGTCGCATACAGCAGCGCCACCGAAGTGATCGCGGCTTCAGACTGCCTTCATATCGCGTCCCCACCAATGAGCCACCTGGATTATCTCGCGCAATGCAATGAGGCGGGCAAGGCAGCGCTATGCGAGAAACCACTCTCAACCAACGTGGATCAAGCCNGTTCCGCAGTCCAAGCNCTGAACGAGAAAGGCATGCGCGCAGCCGTCAACTTTCCGTTCGCCTCTTCATTTGCCGGCGACTATCTGCAGCGCTGGCTGGATGAGGATGTTATTGGAGAACCNCAGCGTGTCGATGTTGAGCTGGCTTTTCCAAGCTGGCCGCGGGAATGGCAAATGGATGCTGTCGACTGGCTCGACAAGCGCGCTGAAGGTGGTTTCACTCGCGAGGTTGGTTCACACTTCCTGTTTCTGTCGCAGCGCTTCTTTGGCCCGCTGAAACTGAACAATGCGACTTGTGAATATCCTGACGCCAATTACAGCGAACGGCGCATAGCGGCGGAACTGACGGCTGGCAATCTGCCCGTTTCTCTCGTTGGGTCCGTTGGCACAACAGAAAAGCCCGATCACAATACGTGGACTGTCACGGGTCCCAANGGCCGCATAAGACTGCGCGACTGGGCCATCGCTGAACNTGAAGTCGATGGCAGCTGGCAGGCACCAGATGATGCCGTTCCCAACGAGATTGCCCGCCCGCGTATCCTTGAAAGACAGCTGAACAAAGTTGCCGCTATGACCCGCGGCNAGACGACCAATCTTGCNAGTCTCGATGATGCATTGGCAGTCCAAACCATTGTGGAGGACATATTGCTGTCACCAGCCCCGTAGATTGAGTTCTTCCGAGACTATCTCATACNTTACCGGNACTGAGTGCNGACGATGACAAGNGTNCGATGACCCACGACGTCAGCGATCAAATGATTGACGACTTGTTTCTGTTTGCGCATCAGGATGATGAGTTCTCAGCCGTTCACCTGATCAAGCAAGGTATTGGCGAAGGTCGCCGTCTATTCTTCGCATTCCTTACCGATGGTCAGACCNAAGGCGGTCCNGATAGTCATGTTCGCAATCAANAGACCATAACTGCACTCGGCACACNCGGTGTTNGAAAAGAGCAAATCGCGTTCGTTGGGTCAGCGTCAAATCTACCAGATGGTCGACTCTACCAAAATTTGCAACGCGGGTTAGAAAGCTTGGNAGATGCGATCGNTGNCCGCCAGATTGGACGGGTCATTCTCCCTGCTTGGGAAGGTGGTCACCAGGATCATGATGCAGTTCNTCTCATCGNGCTAGCTCTTGCTCAACGTCGCAAATGCACCGAGGTTAGTCGGCAACTTCCGTTCTATCGCGCCAGGCCAGGCTTCCCTGGCATNGTTATGTTTGCACCGCTTGCAGCAAATGGGGGAGCATTCGCCAGTCGGCAGTCGCTTTCAGAGATCTGGTCCCATCTCGCTCTCAGCCGCTACTACCCGACCCAAGCCCATTACTTCCNTGGNATTCTACCATTGACACTGCTGCACTATCTCCTTGACCGGCATCTCTACAGCCAGCCAGTGAGTATTGATCGGGTGTTGGAACGACCNACAGAGCGCATCAAATATGAGGNACGCCATCAGCTCTCATTCGCCGATTTTCAATCAGCAACTCAAGGGTTCATTGAAGCNGAGATTCTTCAGNCCCATCGCTCCNGCTAGGCCAGGTTTNAACCNNTTNACTCNNCTGCTACCTAGTCGGATAGNNAGTTACAAACGACAAGTGCGCAAACCGCNCCNACCAGNTGTGCAACAATNAATACCGGGACATGCGTTGGNTCAATGCCCGCGAAAGTATCGGACAAACCGCGCGCTATCGTAACTGNCGGGTTGGCAAAAGAGGTCGACGCCGTGAACCAGTAGGCAGCCGTAATGTAGAGACCAACGGCAGCGGGGACGGCGGCTGCGTTGGCGCGTAGTGTCAGTAGAATAGTGGTGACCAGACCAAAGGTTGCGACCCACTCAGCGAACCACTGGCTGCCGCCTGTTCGCGCTTTCTGGGAGAATTGGAAGAGCGTTTCATCGAACATCAGATGCGCTGCCCAGACACCAATGATTCCTCCGACAACTTGTGCGATCAGAAAGCCCAGCGCTTCACTGCTCTGAACGTTGCCTTTGAGATAGAAGGTCAGGGTCACAGCCGGGTTGAAATGAGCGCCAGATATCGGTCCGAGCATCGTGATCAGAACGTGGAGTATAGCTCCAGTTGGAATGGTGTTGCACAACAAAGCCAGTGCCACGTTTCCGTCAGCCAGCCGCTCAGCCATGATTCCTGAACCGACAACGGTTGCCAAAAGAAAGGCGGTTCCGAGAAACTCTGCTCCAAGCTTCTGGCGCACAGTCGCGTTACTCATGTATTCCTCCTGGCCGAAAGTTTCGTTGGCCAAATCAATTTTCCACTCCAAATGTCCCGGTGGACGAATTCAGTTCCGTTGTCGTTTTAGGCGTGCAGCGCGCGCCTCACGCAGCGCCATAACAACTCCGCTTAACACTACGATACATGACCCGACAATGGTCCAGACTTCCGGGACATGGCTCCAAACCAGATACCCAAAGACAACCGCCCATACCAAAGCCGTATATCGGAAAGGTGAAATGAGTGCAGCATCACCAGCGCTGAGTGCGTAGATCATGAGATAGTGTGCCGCCGTATTGAGCAACGCGACGGCCATGAATGCCAAGTAGTGCAGTGGCTGTACCTCAACCCACTCGAATGGGACAGTGCACAAACCGGCAACCACGACAGCCACGTTTGACCAGAATAAGATTGCTAGCGCCGAATCTGTGCGACCTGCCCAACGTGTCACCAGATCTCGTACACCTGACGATAACGCTGCAGCTACCGGTAACAACAACAGCAACTCGAAGCCTGGACTGCCAGGTTGCAGGATGATCAAAATGCCAACAAAACCGACAAGAATAGCTGCCCACCGAACGGGACCAACACGTTCTCCGAGAAATGGTCCTGAAAGCGATCCGACAACCAATGGACTTGCGAATACCAAGGCCAAAACAGTTGGCAGCGGCAGAACTCTAAGGCTCGCTACAATCAAAACAGTCGTCGAAATGAAGAGTATCATGCGCAAGCCAACCGCCGGCTTGTTGACAATGCGCAATGCCCCCCAGCCCGTGGTGAACTGTACGATAAACAGGAGTAAGATGAGACTGAACGATTGGCGTAACGTGACGAGCTGCGTGATCGCATAATGCTCCAACAGCAGCTTGGTTCCTGTGTCATGGACTGTCAGGATAACTGCAGCGAGCGACATGGCGGCAATGCTGCGCATACTAGGGGACAGCGTGCCGGCATTAGGCATAGGCCGACGCTCTCCTTCGCAATGGCCGTGGACGTTTAATTGACGCCATCAGCAGCACAGAAAGTGCATCCGCGCCAGCATTTCGTTGATCAGAGGTCTATGGATCAGGCAGACGATGTCGCCTTGCTTGTCGCGACAATCGTCCTCAAAGCACAAAGCAAGTGCGCAAGCTGTTGGAAAGAATTTGGAGCAATTCTGCAACAGCGGCCAGCTGTGGTCGCTGCTGCAAGGTCGAATATGACTATGTTCGCTTACCAGTGGCAGCGAATGCGCGGCCGGCAGATCCGGCGGATGCGCCATGACCAACGGATGCAGCGTCCATTGCGACGCCACACTCTGCAGCTACGAATGCGACGGAAACGACAACGACGGCCACGACGGTGGCAGTGACGATAGCCGCGATAGTGGGCCTTATGGAACAAAGGTGCAGACTGTTGAGCGGAGCCCTGCTAAGACAGTGTTGTCAGCGGACTTAGCCCGGTGGCATTCGCTTGGGTCGTCAAAAACAGTGCCAAGAGGAAAGCGACAGCCGCCAGCATCGATTTTGCAGCACGCATTAAAATTCTCCCCTATTGGTATACCCGGCAATGCTAGGCAGACCCTTTAAATTTAGAGCAAATTCAGAATGAAACAATTTGTTTTAACCACCCGCTGCTCCTTGTGCGGGCATATCGTTAAAATCCCACATTGAGCACCCTGCTGATAACCGCTTCCGAGACCTGGATTGAGCCTTGTGACGCTCTTATCCTGATTAGTTGGAGGCCGGTAGAGACTGACTAGAGACCGACCGGCGCGTGATTGGCAAGAAACTCAAAAGACGGATCAGCAAATGGACAACCCCTTCTCGCTCAAGGACCAAGTCGCCATCGTCACAGGCTCAACCAAAGGTATAGGTCTTTCGATCGCCGAACACATGGCGCAAATGGGTGCAAAGGTGGTGATCTCCTCGCGGAAGGGAGATGTGTGCGAGGAAAAGGCAGCAGCAATTAATGCCTCCGGCGGCGAAGCGATCGCAATTCCCTGCAATATTTCGCGCAAGGAAGAGTGCGAGGCACTCGTCACAAAGACAGTAGAGAAATGGGGCCGCCTCGACAGCTTCGTGGCCAACGCCGCGGTCAACCCCATCTATGGTCCGCTTGAGACGCTACCAGACGAGGCTTTTGACAAGGTCATGGTCTCGAACGTGCAAAGCGCAATCTGGTTTGCCAATCTTGCGATGCCGCATATTGCTGAACAGGGAGGCGGTAGCTTCACCATCATCTCGTCTATCGGTGGCCTGAAAGGATCGAATACCTTAGGCATGTACGGCATATCGAAGTCCGCCGATTTTGGTGTCGCCCGCGCACTTGCTGTCGAATGGGGACCGAAGAACATTCGGGTTAATGCGATCGCGCCCGGCTTGGTCGTGACGGACTTTGCCCGCGCCCTGTGGGAGAACCCTGAGTTACGCGCAGACCGAGAAAAACGGACACCGTTGCGCCGCATAGGTGAACCACGCGAGATCGGCGGCATCGCTGCATTCCTTGCCTCGTCCGCTGCCTCGTTCATCACAGGTCAGGTCATAGTCGCAGACGGTGGAACCACAATCATGTAGTCTGGCCATACCGGACTTTATGTGTATCAAGGCAAACCATTGCGGCCGTGCTTCATGTATGCCGGTCGCGTGCTGAGCTGCTCATAATACCGGGCTACGGCGGGATACTCCGGTTGCTCAAACTGGAGGTAATACCAGCGGTTCACGGCAAGCCCAATTGGAATGTCGGCAACGGTGAATGTCTCACCTGTGATGTATGGACCGGTGGACTGTAGATGTTCGTCGATTTGGCCGACTTCCTTGGTGATTAGCCGACGGCCTGTCTCGATGAACCAATCGTTGTTCCAAATATCTTCACGCATAACGCCGGCGAGAAAGGCGCCCCGCAAAGATATTGACGTTTCATAATTGGCCCAGTCCATCCACGCTTCGCAGATTGCCCGTTGGACAATGTCTTTCGGATAGAATTCTTCACCGCCATACTTCGTCGCGAGATATCTGACGATGGTGTTGGATTCGCGCAAAACTACATCACCATCGACTACAGCCGGCACCAGGCCATTGGGGTTGTATTTCAGGAATTCCGGATCGTCGGTGGATCGATGACCTCGCCCCCAATCTTCGCGCTCGTAGGCAATGCCGAGCTCATCGCACGTCCACAGTACCTTGCGAACATTAAACGAGTTTGCGCGACCAAGGATTTTAAGCATCCTTGCCCTCCTGGATGATGATTGGATTGCGTCGCAGAGCTTTGCTGTCTGCCCGCTTTAGCTTATGGACAATGTCACGAGTTGAGTCGAGAGCACTGATATGAAGATTTATGTTGATGCAGACGCCTGCCCGGTCAAAGCAGAGGTGGTCCGGGTCGCGGAACGACATAAACTACCGGTTGTCTTTGTTGCAAACAGTTGGATGCGGTTGCCCGAAGGACCGTTGGTTGAACGTGTCGTTGTCGAAGAGGGCGCAGATGCCGCCGATGATTGGATCGCTTCCAATATTGGAGAAGGTGACATCGCCATAACGGCAGATATCCCACTAGCGTTACGCTGCATCAAAGCCGGTAGCAAAGCGATCGGCCCGACAGGAAAACCATTTTCCGATGCCAACATTGGTATGGCACTGGCGATGCGTGACCTAATGTCGGACCTCCGGGAACGCGGTGACGTCAAAGGTTACAATGCAGCCTTCTCCAAGCAGGATCGGTCACAATTTTTACAAGCACTGGAGCAGGCCGTCCAGGCTACGAAGTGTGGCCGTTGAGCTTCCCGCACATTCTAACACATCCTGAGGGTTATTGACCTGATGTACGCGACAACGGAAGATAGCCCTAGCAAATGCGATCCAGTTCTAGTCGCCGATTTTTTGAGGGCTTGCGATGAAACTTCCGCACCATAATCGATACGATCCCATCCCATTGCCTGAGCGCAAGACCTACGAATGGCCGAACGGTACACGCCTGGCATTTTCTCTTTATAATAACATTGAGCACTTCGGTTATCGCAAAGGTCTGGGTGCTGATGCAGCCGCCCCGGCACCAGCGGCACAAAACCAGCGCAACTGGGCTTGGCGTGACTACGGGAACCGCGCCGGTATTTGGTACTACTTCGATATGCTGGATGATTACGAATTACCAGCATCGCACAACGTTAACTCCATGGCGCTCGATGTTTATCCGTCGATCGCCCAACGAATGGTTGCGCGCGGTGATGAGTTCGTTGGTCATGGCCGTACGAACTCCGAACGTTAGGACACTTTGTGGGAGGAGGACGAAGCGCGCCTGATTGAAGAGGCGACAGCAGCCATAGCCAAACATGCCGGTTCAAGACCAAAGGGTTGGCTTGGTCCATTTCTCGCGCAGAGCACAGTCACACTCGACCTTCTGAAAGAAGCCGGTTACGAGTACTGCATGGACTGGCCGGCGGATGATCAACCGTTTTGGATGCGCACGCGGTC
Organism: Filomicrobium sp.; assembly: GCA_002689605.1. Lineage (GTDB taxonomy): Bacteria > Pseudomonadota > Alphaproteobacteria > Rhizobiales > Hyphomicrobiaceae > Tectiglobus. The sequence continues at coordinate 55,514 of NZGY01000067.1, read as the reverse complement.
CGGCCCCATTCTTTCAGTGCCGTACCCAATTGAGATCAACGATGTGCCTGCCATGATCTCGCGTCAGGAAACCCACCGCGCGTTTGAAGAGATGATCATCGACCAGTTCGATGAGATGCTGCGGTTGTCCGAGAAGTATCCACTCGTGATGGGTGTCACGTGCCATCCTTTCGTCATTGCACAACCGTTTCGCCTTGCCAGCTTACGGCGTGCGCTTGACCACATTCTGAAACATCGCGATCAGATCTGGGTTACCACTCCTGGTGAAATTGCAAAGCATTGCGCCAGCTTACCGAAAGGCACGATACCAGGCTCCGCAGAGTTTTAGGTGCACACCAAGCATGTCCAAGCCTGAGGCTGGCGAACTCCAAATAAGTACGCAGCAAGATGTGTCTCCTCCTGACGCTATGCGTTGGGCAGTGCTTGCGGGAGTGTGGTTGATTTATTCAACCTTCGGAATGGTGGCCGCGAGCCTCGCCCCACTTGTGCCCCACATTATTCGCGATCTTGAAATCGGGCATACGATGATGGGGGCCATCTTTGGGGCATGGCAGCTGATTTTCATTTTTGCTGCCATCCCTTGTGGCTCTCTCCTTGATCGCATTGGTGTTGAGCGCGGCATGCTGCTTGGCACCGCTGCAATTGCAGCTTCTGCGATGCTGCGCGGCGCTGCCACTGCCGATTGGCAAATGCTGGTTGCCGTCGGCGTGTTTGGTATTGGTGGCCCATCGTTTCAACCGGTGCGCCCAAGATAATTGCTCAATCGTTCAAGGGCAGCGAGCGCGGCCTTGCGATGGGGATTTACATCACCGGCCCAGCGCTCGGCGGTGTTGTCGCTTTGGCTGCGACGAACTCATTGCTCATGCCCTGGTTCGACAATAATTGGCGAGCTGTCATGTGGTTCTGGGCCGGGTGCGCAATCGTGGCGGGGACGGTTTGGCTGCTGCTCTCCAGGCACCCGAAGTTACGTGTAGAAGTGAAGAGCAAGGAACAACGCCAGCCCGTTTCACAACTTAGCGTGGTTGGTGAGTTACTGCAGATCCGTGCTGTTCAAATCATCATGCTCATGAGCGTGGCAATCTTCGCCATCAATCATGGCTTAGTGAACTGGTTGCCAGAGATCCTGCGCTCAAAAGGTCTTACGGCGGTCGAAGCTGGCTATTGGGCGACCTTGCCAACCCTATTCGGATTAGCGGGTTCACTCCTGATACCGCGACTTGCAACACGGGAACGACACTCGTAGGCGGGCTCTTACTGCAAGGCATTGCACGATCGTCAATGATGACCGTTGCGATGCTAACGCTGATAGAAACACCAAAGATTGGTGAAGCGCGCGCTGCAACTGCCAGTGGTTTGTTCTTTTCTGCAGCGGAGATTGGCGGCACTGGTGGTCCACTCGTTCTGGGTATGCTGCATGCCAGCTCCGGTGACTTTTCGACGGGCTTGGTTTTCCTTACACTTGTTGGAATCTTTTTGGTCGGCAGTACGCTCTACCTTAAACGCATCAGTCAGGAGGCAGGTTAGGTGGCAGAGATTGAATTCAAAGGCAGGCGCATTGCCTATGATGCAGCACCAGCCAAGTTGCCATGGGCAGAACCTGCGCCGGCGATCGTGTTCGTTCATGGCATCGGCGCGGATCGGGAGATCTGGTCCTGGTGGCGGCAGGTGCTAGCCGGTCATTTTCGCACCATCGCATCGGACATGCCAGGACACGGGCATTCGTTCCGCCCAGGTGCAGACCTCGATTGGAACATTCACGACCTCGCTGACATGATCCATGCCGTCGCCGCAGATGCCGGCGCTGAACGCATTATCCTTATCGGCGAGTCTATGGGTGGCACGACCTGCCTTGTCGCTGCTGCTGGCCATCCAAACGTTGCTGCCATCGCGACCTGATCGACCGCCCACATCGGTGGCACGCTTGGCCATGTCCAAGGCTGGCGGAAGCTTATGGCTGAACAGGGTTTGGAAGCTTGGTCCCGCGACATGATCGAGAAGCGCTTTGCGCCGTGGCAAACTTCCGATGAGCAACGCGATTGGTTTGACCGCGCCCAGTTGGCCAGCGATGGTGATACCATCCTGCAGCTCGCCGATGTTCTCGTGGGGCTTGATTTCACGGAGCAGCTTCTCGACATCAATTGTCCTGTCCTGCTGATGCACCCAGATTCCAGTCCATTCATTCCACTGGAAATTCCGGTGCAACTGAAGAGCGGGCTCCCCGATGCTGAACTGATGGTCATCCCCGGTGCGCGCCACGGCATCGTCCTATCGCATGCGCATCAGTGTGCCGGTGCCGTTGCTGACTTCATTCGGCGCAGAGAGATAAGCTGACCGCTGAATTTTTTGAAGCTGGTTGACCGCCCAGATTTTGCCCACACTGATGTGCAAAAGGTCAAAATGGGGGGCACTGTAAATTTGGATTGACGGGATACCAGATATGAATCAGGGCATTTCTGCGGAACTGCGCCACCGTGACTTTCTTAAGAAGCAGCATGAGCGCCAGCTTACGCAATCTAACATCCATGCGAATGCTGAAGCCGCTGAATTGATTGCAGATCGTATTGCGGCAAAACTCGCTGAGCAGAACGACATCATCTACAAGGTTGGCCAACGGCAGGGGCGTACAACGGTTATTGCCTACCTTTCCCTCATCATTGGCGGCGCTGCTGCGCTCGGCCAGCTGCTTGGCCCGATATGGGAGTGGCCGCTTATCCAGCAGCTACTTGGTTGAGATGGGGCTAATCTTTTCCCTGGTCAGAAGTATCTCTCCCGAATAATTTTCCCAACCTTTTCGTCACCGAAATAGCCTAGGTGCCCTTCCGGTGGCAACGGGATGTCTTCGATATGATCGGTTGATGTTGGCGTAATATGCGTTCCGACATAATCATCGGCGCGGTACACATTCGTTTATTTCAACTCATGCTTCTCGGCAAAAGTTGCCGCTGCGGGGAAGAGATGCGGCATGTAGTGGCGAAAGATGTACTCTAACGGTGAGCCCATCGTTACGAGTTCCATACGCGTAGACCTATTGTCAATCTTGCCCACCGTGGCGATGTAGTCGATCGCCATCATACTTCCGAGGCTGTTGGCGACAAAGACGACGCGATCGAACGGACCAAAGCGCGAAGTTAGATCGTTCATTTGTGCCTTGAGGCGTTCACCAAGCGTATTCCTGAAATGCTGGCTGCCGAAGGGCGAGTACGTCCAGACGCTCAATACTGCAGACAATGGATTCGCTCTTCGATGGCCTTGATCACTTTTGAAAAAGTTCACGATATCTAAAACCGGCTCGAAGCCATTGTGCGCAAATTGAACGACCAGCGTACCGAAAAACAACAGTGTTGCAGCGTTGGCGACAATCGCATTCGTTGCTGAATAGACGAACTGACAGTTCAAACTTGAGCAGTCTTCGAGCAACTCGGAACAACTGCGTGACACAATCGCAGCCAGAGCAGCAATTGAGAGGACAATTGCAACATAAGGAAAACTAGTGGCCGCAATCAGCCTTGGAAACGGCTTTGGCTTTTCAGCGCTGCTTGCCTTTCTGGACTGCAGCGGATAGCCGATCAAAGAAACCGCAAACGTTGCTGCAATGACAATCACCTCAAGCCAAAAGATGCTGAGAAAACGAATAGGGCCACCAATCTGCTTAACCAGGGAAGCGTGCGTCGTGTCATCATAGAGCGTTGTCATAATAGCCAACCAGACAGTTGTGATCAGAACCAACCAGAACCGCCTCACTAGAAACATCACCGCAAAGCCAAGCAGGAGCCCTCGCCGTCGCTGATTGAAAAAAATCAACAGCACTGGCAACAGGGCCAGATATGTCAACGAGCCAACCGAGACCATGAGCCACAATGCATTCAGCCCGGCATTAAAGATGTCGGCGTAGTCACTGTAAGAGTAACTTGCTTCTCCTGTAATCAGTCTGGAGCCAGCCAGCAGGGCGATCCCTGCCGTGAACGCAGCCGTGAAAGCCAGTAGAGAAGAGATATACGAGCTGGGCCGACCAAAGCGTTTGACGAGGCCAAACGAAAGAAGCGCGATTCCTCCAGCTATGATCACGTTCGTGTCTGCTGGTGATGCCAACTCCATGCCATCGCCATATCTGACACGCAGTGCATAGTCCAAAACGAAAACGCCATAGGTCAGATTGAGGGCAACGATCGGATAGTAAATCAGCCAAATGGACAATGCGATTATCGATCTGAGTGCGCGGAGTACGACGTAGTCTTTGGCGTTGTCACCAGAAGTATTGGGACCCAAGCAGGCATAAATGATATCGGGCGCATCAGCGACCAAATTGAAGAAGTTTCTGAGCACCTAGAAAAATCCGATCCGGATCCTCGACAGGTCCGCCCAGAAGTACTCTGAGAAAACAAAATTTGATCCGTTATGCTCCCGCGTTGCCAAAACATAGGTGTACGCATCAGTCAACGTATCCGGTGTACGCTGGCTCATTTCCTGCGACGCGTCAGAGCCGACACTTGGCGCAATACAGGTCAGAAAATCTCGAATTGTACGCGTGTGGGATTGGGCGCCGATACCATGCAGCAAGACAAACGCAGTATTACTTCGACCATCATTCATGAGCTGGCCCCGCTCTAAGTCAGACGAAAACTTATGTGCCAGGGAGCTGAGTGTGGCTCTGCTCCAAAAGGCTTTTAAAGGCTCACTATAGTTTGGCTGAACGACACACGTCTATAGGTTCAATGCCTATGGCCAAATGCTTCAATAAATGCTTGTTCCTGTGATTAGCGTTCCGAATTCTCTGCTTGTACAGATGATCGTCTTTATGACCTAGTGCCCTACTGCGAAATCGTTTCGGCCGGTTTGATCCTTACCCTTTACCAGCCAGAGCGGTCTAGTTGCGAACGCGACCGGGATGCCGCTGTTGCCATCGGCCGGGTTCAGGTTGCGCTCGAAAACGCTGGTGGCCGGCATGTAGCGCAACGCAACGCCGGCCCGCCTGCGCGGCGACTCGTTGGCACCGGCGCCGTGGATCATGTAAACGTCGTGCAATGACATCTGACCGGGCTCAAGTTCAAGCGCCACTTCTGTCGAGGGGTCGAATGCATCATCCGCCGTGCGCTGTGACAGCACCAGATCCTCACGATCTTCCGTCATGTGGTCCAACAACACCTTGTCCTTGTGTGAACCTGGAATGACCTTGAGGCATCCATTTTCAAGATCTGAGCGATCCAGCGTTGCACGTAATGCATCGGTCCGCGCAGCATCCAACCTGAACTCGGGAATGACGTAGCCGCTCTCGTGGTATTGCGCGATCTCGCTTGCAGTCAATGCCATTGGTTCCATTCCCCATTCAAAAATCAGCCGTGAAGCCGATTCCTAACCACCAATTCCAGAGCCAGTTTCAGATGGCTGCATCCGGACCAACCGTGAGTCCAAAACCGCGGCTTGGCGATGTTTGACCGCCTCGCGGTAAACCGGATCACGGATCATCTCGACGAAAGCTGCAACTGATGGATACTCGGCAATGAAGCATTCGTCCCACTGTTCGCACTGCGGTCCGATTAACATCAACTCAAACTTGCCGCGCCAAACAATCCGTCCACCCAAGCGCGACAACACCGGAAAGCTTTCCCGTCCATAGGCTGCGTAAGCCTCGGCTCCTGTCGCTTTACGCCCGTCTGGATAAGCTGCTTCGTTGCGAAAACCGACAAGATTCAGCATGAGGATGGGACCAGGCCGATCGTTCTCGCGAAACTGAGCAAAGGTTTCCTTGGTCGGGTCGACAAAACCGGTCATGCAGAACGTTTCTCCAGTTGCTGTAGTGCACTTGCCAATATCTTGCAGCGCTCAATCCCGGAAGTTGACTCTCAGAGCATCTGCCTCCTGATTGCCGATACATTTGAGCATCTGATTCACATCTGGTAGTTGGAATGATCTCGTGTCCACTACCGCCCGTTAGAGGCGATCCAACCCAAGAGTTTCGTTGATCATGTCGAGCCTCCTTTTCTCGCCCATTAAGCTGCGTGCACTTGAACTTAACAATCGCATCATAGTTGCACCGATGTGCCAATACTCCGCCCATGACGGAACGGCTACTGATTGGCATCTGATGCACCTCGGCCAATACGCAGTGTCCGGTCCTGCGCTTGTATTTGTCGAAGCCAGCGGGGTTGAAGCCGAAGGCCGGATCACACCAGGCTGCGTCGGCATTTATAGCGATGAGAACGAGGCAGCTCTTGCTCGCATTATCAAATTCTACCGTGACTATGGTAGTGCGAAAATCGGCATTCAGCTTGGCCATGCCGGCCGCAAAGCGTCAGCGAAGCTACCGTGGAACGGAGGCTCACCACTGACCGCTGAAGATGGCGCCTGGCAGACAGTTGCTCCTTCAGCAATTCCATATGGTCCAGGCTGGCATACGCCGGAAGCTCTGGGCGATAACAGCCTCGGTCGCGTGAAGCAGGCTTTCGTACAAGCAACCGAGCGTGCTGTACGGCTCGACTTCGATGCAATCGAGATCCATTGTGCGCACGGCTACCTGCTGCATACGTTTCTGTCGCCAATCTCCAACCAACGAACTGATCAGTATGGCGGCTCGTTAGAGAACCGGATGCGCTTTCCGCTTGAAATTTTTGATGCGGTTCGGGCGATATGGCCAGAGAATAAACCTCTTGGTGTCCGGTTCTCGGCAACTGACTGGATTGGCGGTGGATGGGATGTTGAGAGCAGCATTGCCTTCACCATGGCGCTCAAGGATCATGGCTGCGACTTTGTTGATGTCTCCAGCGGTGGCCTGGCGCCAGAGCAGCAGATCCAATCAGCACCTGGCTATCAGACTTCATTTGCTGCTGACGTGCGACGCGCCACTGGCATGGCAACAATGGCCGTCGGGCGCATCACTGAAGCCCAACAGGCAGAAACCATTTTACGCACTGGCCAAGCAGATATGATCGCTCTGGCTCGCGGAATGCTCTATGATCCACGGTGGGCATGGCATGCTGCCGAGACCCTCAGGTCGGATGCAACTTTCCCGGCCCAATATGCCCGTTCGCATCCTTCAATGCAGGGTGAGCCAGTGCCAGGGAATCCGCCCGTACCAAAAGGCTAATTCATAATTATAGCACTGCCGAGGGATCCAGACCTCTGCAAATACTGGCCAGTCCAGACGGGGCAGCGATATCAATGTCAAATCGCCGCTTAACGTCCAGTCGGCGGAACGATATAGTGCGCCCAATCTCTCGATCACTTCCATTCTTAGGAGACGCGCCATGGCAGGGTCAGGCGAAACCTGGGTATATTTCAAAGGCGACTGGCATCAAGACGATGTGGCTGTCATGGGTCCACGATCTCATGCGTTCTGGCTGGCATCTGCGGTATTTGACGGCGCGCGCGCATTCGAAGGTGTTACACCGGATCTCGACCTGCACTGCGCGCGTGTGAATGAGTCAGCAAAGATCATGCACCTCAAACCAGATGTTTCGGTTGAAACCTGGACGGGGTTAGTGGCTGACGGGCTCAAGAAGTTCGAAAGCGACGAAGCAATTTACATTCGGCCGATGTACTGGGCTGATGAGAGCGGATACATGGGTGTCCCTCCTGATCCGGATTCAACCCAGCATTTGCTGTGCCTGCATACGGCGGCGATGGTTTCCCAACAGGGATTTTCAATGACAGTCTCGCCTTATCGACGGCCTAGCTTGGAGACAATGCCGACGAACGCCAAAGCTTCCTGCCTCTATCCCAACAACGCGCGCATGCTGATTGAGGCGAAGTCGCGTGGCTTCGACAACGCGCTTGCTTTGGACATGCTTGGCAATGTTGCAGAGACGGCCGTTTCCAATATCTTCATGGCACGTGATGGCGTTGTATTCACCCCGATGCCAAATGGCTGCTTCCTTAATGGCATTACACGGCAGCGCAATATCTCTCTCATGCGCGAGGCCGGTATCGAAGTGGTTGAAACGACGTTGACCGTCGATGACTTCAATCAGGCGGACGAAATCTTCTCGACCGGCAACCACTCAAAGATTGTACCGGTCACCAAGTTTAAAGATCGCGACATGCAGCCCGGCCCACTCGGAAAGAAGGCTCGCCAACTGTATTGGGATTATGCTCACAGCTGATCCAACTACTCGCAACCCTGCAGTCATAAGCCTACAGGAGCTATCATGCATTTCGCGCCGACCGAAGAGCAGACCGCCATTCAGGACATGGCCCTGCAATTTGCCAAAGACCAACTCGCTCCCCATGCCGACGAATGGGACGAGAAGAGCCACTTCCCCGTTAATGTCATTCGCGAGGTTGCGCCACTTGGCATGGCTGCCATCTATGTTGCCGAAGAACACGGCGGCTCTGGTTTAGGACGCCTTGATGGCGCACTGATACATGAGGCATTAGCGTATGGCTGTCCGACTATTGCCGGGTACATCTCCATCCACAATATGGTGGCGTGGATGGTGTCCAAGTATGCCAGCGACGCCCAGCGCGCTGAATGGATGGATAAGCTCACCAGTATGGAATGGTTGGCAAGTTACTGCCTGACAGAACCTAGTTGTGGTTCCGACGCGGCGGCACTCAAGACAAGCGCGGAGAAGCGCGTCGACAAATATATCCTGAATGGCTCGAAGCAGTTCATTTCAGGCGCTGGTACGTCAGACTTTTACTTCGTGTTCGCTCGCACAGGCGAAGATGGCGCGCACGGTGTGTCTGCTTTCGCTGTGATGTCAGGCACACCGGGCCTATCCTTTGGCGCAGATGAGCGCAAAATGGGCTGGAACGCGCAACCAACCCGTCAGGTCATATTTGAGAATGCTGAAATACCTGCTGAGAACTTGATTGGCAAAGAAGGTGAGGGCTTCAAGTTCGCTATGAGCGGCCTTGATGGTGGACGCATCAATATCGGGGCCTGCTCACTGGGAGCAGCATGGTGCGCACTCGATAAAACCCGCGACTACATTTATGAGCGCAAAGCCTTCGGCCAGGAGCTAGCAAACTTTCAAGCCATGCAGTTCAAGATCGCAGACATGGCGACCGATCTTGAAGCCGGACGCCTCATGATCTACCGCGCCGCCGATGCGCTCGATCGTGGAGATGTGCATGCCACTAAGTACTCTGCTATGGCCAAACGCTATGCTACTGACCTTGGCTTCGAAGTTTGCAATCAGGCATTACAAGCGCACGGTGGCTATGGATACCTCAAAGACTACGGTCTTGAGAAGCTAGTTCGGGACCTGCGTGTGCATCAGATTCTTGAGGGCACAAATGAGATCATGCGTGTCGTGGTATCGCGAAAAGTCCTGAGCGAAAACCGCGGTTGATGACGGGTCTCGCGCGCAATTCTGTCTTCTGGCGGCTAGACAGTTGAGAAGGCAGGATGCGCCCTTACAAATTTTGGACTCTTATTCGACGGGTCTTCTGGAAAATCAGCAACTTAGCCATTACCGTCGGAGAGAAGACGCGCCTTGATCTGACGGCGAAACTCAGAATTCAAGACGGCGGCTCAATAACGATCGGTCAAAACTGCCGGATACATCGTGGCGTGATCATCGACACACACGGTGGCGATATCGTCATCCAAGACAATGTCAGCTTGAACCCCTATTGCGTGATCTGTGGCAATGGTGGCGTCCGCATCGGCCGAGATTGTCGAATTGCAGCACACACTCTTATTGTCGCCTCGAACCACGGCTTCGAGGGTCGAGAGACGCCAATACGCCATCAGCCAATGACCGCAGAAGGCATCGTGATCGAAGAGGATGTTTGGTTAGGCGGAGGTTGTCGAATTGTCGACGGTTGCACTATTGGTCTTGGCTCCGTCGTTGGCGCTGGCTCAATCATTACGAGAGATACTGAGCCTTTTGGAGTTTACGTCGGCAGCCCCGCTCGCAAACTGCGCGAGCGCGGACAATCCAATTCATAGATTAATCCTTGCTGCTTTCATTTGAAAGCAGCTGATGTAAAGCCGGTTCAACAACGCTTAAGATCCTATTGTGTCCTACATCTGAGGGATGAAGACCGTCGGCAAGCGCACCCTGCTCATCAGCTATTGAAGGCACGGTGACATAACCAACATTGAGTTCGTGTGACTTGAGCCGCAGAACTTCATCATATGCAGCAATGCTCCTGTTCTGATAAATCTTATCTTCCTTGAAGGGGCTAGTTCGCGCTTAGTCGACGGTTTTCAGTCCGACAACCAGACAGCTTGCGCCGTGTTCGAGAACTGCACAAATGGCTTTCTCTACGTTGTCCTCGAATTGGTCGATCGGTACCTCATTCCGTCTCAGGGAAGGACGTATTCGACTATCATTCACTCCGATACTTATGATAACGACCGCTGTTTCGGAGCCGATTTCGCCGGTAATCCTTTTCATGAGGTCTTGTGATGTTTGACCACCGATACCGAAAATGCTGACTGCTAACTCCTTTGTGCGATCGGCCAGCATTTGCGCCCAACCGCCGCTGCTGCCTCCCACTCCTTCAACAAAACTGTCGCCGGTAATAACAATATTCACGAATCTAACGCCTGTCGTTGTCCGTCCTTCTCTTGATCCCTGCGAACAGGTTTCGAAAACTCTACATGCTGCGGATGATACAATTCCACCCACTTGCAGGTTCGTGCAGAGCCTGCGATGTTTACAGGCTTCCAATATATCGCAACTGAAAAAGGTTAGTCGTCCTCTATGGCAGACGAATCCGATCTTATCATCCGGCAGGAAGGTCGTGCTGGCCGGATTACCCTCAACCGGCCGAAAGCATTGAATGCGTTGACTTATGATCAGTCTCTCGCGATTGAACGCACGATTATTCAATGGTCAGGAGATGATGCAGTCCAGGTTGTGATCATCGATGGTGCCGGTGACAGGGCGATGTGCGCTGGCGGTGATGTCCAGGCACTCTATGAGCAACGGAATGACGGAGGCGCCTCTGCTTCCCAATTCTGGCGAGATGAATATCGGCTAAACTCGAAGATCGGGCGTTATCCAAAGCCATTTGTTGCAATCATGGACGGCATCGTTATGGGCGGCGGGATCGGCTTAGGCGGTCACGCTAGTCACAGGGTTGTGACTGAGCGCTCGATGTTGGCGATGCCCGAGACGACAATCGGCTTGATTCCAGATGTTGGAGGCATGTGGCTGTTGGCCAATGCACCCGGCCGCCTTGGGGAATATCTTGGCATGCTTGGTGAACGCATGGGAGCGGCCGACGCCATCTATGCCGGGTTCGCTGACACGTTTGTTGCTGTGGAAAAGCTTGACGAACTTGTCAAAGCACTCTGCGAAACGGACGGTGACCCGATCGGGGTAACCCTTGCATCATTTGCAGGTGCACCACCTCCGACGGTGCACGCTGACCGGCAGGCGAATATTGATCAGATCTTTGCTGCTGATACTCTCGAAGATATCGTCGTAGCGCTGCGCACCTCGAATATAGATTGGGCCGAGAAGGCGCTCAAAGCGATAGACCAGCGTTCGCCATTGTCGCTGAAACTCACACTCGCTGCAGTTCGAGAGGCTCGAACTTTTTCTTCCCTGGAAGACTCGCTCAAGCTGGAATTCCGATTATGTTCGCGCCTCGCTCAACACGGCGAATTCTTTGAGGGTATTCGGGCTTTGCTGATCGACAAGGACAAGTCTCCGAAGTGGAACCCCACTACAATCGGCGACGTCAGCGAAGATATGGTTACTGCTTTCATGGGGCCGTTAGACGAAATACCAGAGCTAGACTTGGTTGGTTCTTAGTTCGCGGATCGACAGGGCGCCCCTCAACGAGGCTGACGGGACAGACAGATGACACAACAACGAACCGGCCCACTAGTTGGCATGCGGGTTCTTGATCTCAGCCATGTGATGGCAGGACCAGTCTGCGGGCTGATGCTTGCTGACATGGGCGCTGATGTCATCAAGGTGGAGAATATCAAAGGCGGAGACGACACCCGTGATATGGTTCCGCCCGTCATCAACGGCGAGTCCGGCTCGTTCATGATGATGAACCGCAACAAGCGCGGCATCGCATTGGATCTCAAGGCTGAAGCAGGCAAGGAAATCCTCAAGAAGCTTGTCAAGACAGCTGATGTTCTGATCGAGAACTATCGCCATGACACGATGACCCGGCTGGGGCTTGACTATGAGGTGCTATGCGCAATCAACCCTGGCTTAATCTATTGTTCGGTCTCAGGCTTCGGCCGGACAGGACCGTTTTCCACGCAAGGTGGGTTTGATCTTGTTGCGCAAGGCATGTCCGGGTTGATGTCCGTTACCGGAGAAGCGCCTGGTCGCCCACCCGTGAAAGTTGGACCGCCCGTCACAGATATTACCGCGGGCATTCTGGCTGCGATGGGGGTATCAGCGGCATACGCCAAAAAATTGCAGACGGGCAAAGGGCAAAAGATCGACACCTCCCTGTTCGAGGCTGGCATCACGCATACCTATTGGCAGTCCAACATTGCCTTCGCGACGGGTGTTTCGCCGGGACCGATGGGTTCAGCTCATCCGTTGTCAGCCCCTATCAGGCGTTTGAAACAGCTGATGGATGGCTCAACCTGGGCGCGTCAAACCAGAAGAACTGGCTCGTCTTCCTCGACATCGTTGGAGATCAAGCAATTAAGGATGATGCCAGGTTCTTCACCAATGCCGATCGAATGGCCAATCTGGATGCGTTGGTCGAGACCCTGACTCCTGTTATGAAGACCCGCACCACAGATCAATGGCTCGAGGCGCTTGAAGCGGCAGGAATTCCCGCCGGGCCGGTTCTTTCCATTACCGAGATGCAGTCACATCCTCAAACACTGGCACGCGATATGATCCCTTCGGTTGAGCATCCGGTCGCTGGAACAGTTCAAACCATTGGCCTGCCGGTAAAATTCAGCGAGACGCCAGGGGGCGTGCAGCACGCAGCGCCGTTGTTGGGGCAGCACACCAGCGAGGTGCTCAAGGAGCTTGGCTACAGCCCTGATGAGATTGCTGATCTTGCTGAGCGCGGCATAGCAGGCGAGCCCGGCAACAGGGGATAGAAATGTGGAAACGGCATATATTCACTTGTCTGCAACCCCTAGATAAGTGGAGCTAAATCTCGCACCCTGTTGTTTTAACTACCTTTAATCACTATTTCCTCATTAGGCTTGGCTGCGCACTCAAAACCTGACAACTTGCGCGCTGTGCATAATGGCCGAATTCGGCGGGTATTGATTATGACATTGGATAAACTGCTCATTCTAGGCGCGGGCCCGGTAGGTCTTGCGATGGCGAATGCGCTTAAGACGCATGGCATCCCCTACGATCAGATCGACGCGAAATCAGGCCTGGGTGGCAACTGGCACAGTGGTGTCTATGACGGCGTCCACTTGAACTCCTCACGCAAGTCGACAGAATTCGGCGATTACCCGATGCCGGAGCACTATCCGGACTTTCCCAGCGCTGAGCAAATGAAGGCCTATTTGGAAGACTTCGCGCGCGTCAAAGGGATCAGGGAGGGCATCGAGTACGAAAAGCGCGTTGTGCAGGTCGCGCCAAAGGCAGACGATACCTGGTCAGTGACACTTGAGGATGGCGAGCAACGGAACTACAAGGGCGTTGTTGTCTGCAACGGTCACCACTGGGATCGGCGAATGCCGGATCTTCCAGGTGAGTTTACCGGTGAACTGATCCATTCCAAGGACTACACGGGCAAGGCGCAGCTGGAAGGCAAGCGCGTACTTGTTATCGGTGCCGGCAACTCTGCGTGCGACATTGCTTGTGACTCAGCCCGCTTTGCAAAATCTGCCGATGTCAGTATGCGGTCAGGATATTGGTTTCTTCCGCGCGTCGTGTTTGGGCGCCCGATCAACGACGTACCTATCTGGCACCTGCCGGTGACAGTCCAGCGCTGGATATTGCGCAGCATCATCTGGGTGACACTCGGAGACTTCCGCAAGTACGGCCTGGAAAAACCAACCCACAGGATTTTCGACCGACACACGACGTTCGGTGCCGAGATGCTGCATTACATGACGCTCGGTCGGATTACGCCGCGTCGGGCCATAACGGCTGTTGCTGGCAATACCATCACATTCTCCGACGGAGCTTCTGCAGAGTACGACATGATCGTTGCCGCGACCGGCTTCAATTTCCGTTTTCCGTTTCTCCCGGATGGCTTGGTCGAGGTGAAAGGAGACGTCGTCCAGCTCTACGGGTTCGCCTTCCCACCGAATGTCAAGAACCTCTACATTGTTGGCGCGACCCAGCCTCGCGGGGGATTTGGTTATTTGTTGACACCAGCATCTGATCTCTATGCCAAGTTGATCAAGATGCAGGATAACCTTGAGCACCCAATCGGTTCGATCCTCGAATATATGGGCGAAAAAATCCCTAAGACCCATTTGGTCGATCCAGGTGGCGCGCGACGCGAAATTATGATCTCCAATGCTGTGATCAAAGTTGTGAATTGGATGGGGCGCAGGCTTCAGAAAAAGAGACCATGGCAGGGAATGGGCGCATTTGTGATACCGGCCAGCGTTGAAGCTCCTGCACCGCGGGCTAAGGCCGCGGTCCCTGAGGCAGCAGAGTAAACATCGCAAAAGTTCCGCTGAACCATTTGGTCTCACCCTGCGTAATATAAACACGCAGGAGGATGATTATGCGCTTTTTACTTTTCTCTATTTTGATTGCCTGGTCATTCGCAATCGTTGACGCCAGGGCTCAGCAGACCGAACCCACCAAGCTTGACGCCATAGAGCAGATCATCTCAAAGCAAATCGCAGCCTTTCGCAAGGATGATGCAAAGGCGGCCTTCTCATTCGCGTCACCGATGATCCAGAAGCGATTCAGATATCCAGAATTCTTCCTATCGATGGTTGCGCGCGGGTATCCTCAGGTCTACCGCCCACAGACGTTTCACTTTGGTGAGCGAGCAGAACTCAACAATCGGATCTTCCAGAAGGTCCTTGTGGTAGGCCCATCGGGAACACAGGTGACCGCAGTCTACGAAATGATGCAGGTTGACGGTCAATGGCGCATCAACGGATGCCAGATCCTGAAGCCAAACGGGCAGGACGTCTGACGTCCGTCGATACGTCATGACTTAGGCATCAAGCTCGCGCAGCGAACTCTGCCGGGTTACGCCATTGCCGCCAGCTTCTTCGCTACAAACTGAACGCGATCCTGGCCCCACATGATCTCGCCGTCTTCGAAGACATAGCTTGGGGCGCCAAATACCCCGCCCGAAACTGCCTCTTCCGTGTTCTTTACGACGATCGCGTCAAGCTCATCATCATCCGGCCCGGCAGCGCGCACCATATCGGCATCAATACCTACACGCTTTGCTATTTCTTTCAGGACTTCCCAATCGCTGAACTCCTTGTCTTGCTCCCAGAGAGCTCGCCCAATCTCTGCCGACGGCCGAACCGCATCCTGACCGGTGATCTCAGCAGCGATCACCAATCGATAACCTGAGGTCTCATCGGATGGGAAATGCTCAGGCTCGAGAATGATCGGAATGCCCAACTCGTCCCGCCAGCGCTTCAGTTCCATCATACGATAAGCCTGTCGCTGAGGAGACCGCCTCGGTAATGGAAAGCCGCCCGTCTGCGCAAACACGTCGGCAAACTTTGTTGGTTTTGCCGTGACTTGGACACCATGCTTTCCCTGAGTTCCAGCAGGCGGGCACTTCCCAGGTACGTCCAAGGAGAATTCAGCGATAAATAATAGTCGATCTTTGTCATGTCGGCTCTTCACTGCAACTGTTCACATGCTTGCAGCAAGCTGTACGCCGCCAGCAATTATTTCTCAAGCCATGGTGGTGCAGGCGCATCCAAGCCAGTTAAGCGACGCAAAGCCATCTGCTCAACAAATGGCAGCGCCAGCATCGCAGGAGCTAGGACGCGACGAGATAAACCAATAAGTGGACCGCGCTGAAACAACTGGTCGGTTTGAGTTTTCGTAAATCGTATCACCCGCTTGGCAACGGGCAAGCGTTCCTCGGAATACGTGTGCGCTTCGCCCGTGCTGATCAACCAAGCCAACCAAGCAGCATCCTCAATCCCAAGGTTCATACCCCGCGCGCCCACGGGTGAATGGACATGTGCTGCATCGCCGGCGAGGAATACCGAGTGGACACTCATTTGATCGACATGCCGAAAGCTGACGTGGAATTCGGATTCCCAGAGGACCGAATTGCCTGCTCTGCGATTCTTGATCAATGAAACGATGTCTGCGCTTGTTCCTACATGCCGAACGACATGTTCATTGATTGGATACGAAGCGACTGCTCCACCAGGCAATACTTCTATCGTCCCAGCGCTAGGATCACGGGGTTGCTGATACTGAATATCGGCCAGAGCAAACACGATCGGATAGCCGCTCCCCCGAAACTCAAGACCGGCAAACTGACGGGTTGTGCTATAGGCCCCATCCGCTCCGATAATGTAGTCTGGTGTCTCGTAGGTGCAGCTATCTTCCGTTGCGATGACAGCCGTCACCTGACCGCCTTCGACGGTGAGCTCCATCAGCTCAGTATTCCACTCGACCTCTAAGCCCTGCGCTCGGATCGCATCATTGAGCAGTCGTTCGGTTTCGGATTGCGGAACGATCAGCATGAAGGGGAAATGGTGCTTCAGCTTCGATAGGCGCAGCGTGAAAGCCGTACGGCCATATTCAACAATATAATTGCGACTAAGCTTGTTCCCCATCATCAGCAGCTGCTCAGTCAGCCCTGATGGTTCAAGGATTTCCAACGTTCGAGGGTTGACGCCCAAGGCACGTGACTGCTGCGCCCGTCCGGCGGCCTTGTCGATGATGCGTGGATGGATGCCACGGCGTTTGAGCTCAAGCGCCGCCGTCATACCAACCGGACCGGCCCCAACGATGAGGACCGAAGGCATCGCCATCGTCATCACCGATCTCCCTGGTTGAGGCGCGCGTGGCTCAGGACGTCATACCATTCGACTGCAGCGGCTTGCCGGTGCCGCGAAACACTAAACTCGTTTACAGCCTCTTAGTACGCCACTGCAAGATGCCAAAGTATTCGGAAAACTGTTAGTTAAATTGAGAATAATTTTTCCGACCGACCGCAGACGAACAACCTTTGATAGTGCCGGTCATCGCCGATACCTGCCTCAATTTCGTAGGGAATTGGCAATCCTACTCCGTCACAGGCGGTCTTTGGCTGCTTCCAGCAGGGAACCGACAACCTGACGTTTCAGATCTATGCCAACACCACATTTGCAGCCGGGGCAATCCACACATGCATCCAGCCCCAGCTCAACAGCGTTGTCGACAGCGGCATCCTTGTCAGCCTGTGATGTGATTGGGTCGAGCCTAATGCGTTCTAACTTTAGCAGGGAAAATGGGTTGCCCCATCGATAGCCTTGCGATGCATCAGGGAGGTCGTCTGCGGCGGCATCTGTTGGTTTGACATCGCCAAAGTTGCGCGCATGCATCGGACAGTTATCGAGGCAGGCATAGCATTCAATACAGGCGGTTAGATCGTGATAGGCCTGCGGTGCTTCGACGTTGAGATCATTGGCACCACCTCCGCTTGGCAGCCGTCCTTGCATTTGCCGGGCGATGCCGTCGCGCCGGACAACCAGATCGCTCAACACCGGCAAGGTTGCACAAGGGCTGAGCTTATCGCCATCGCGGACACGTGCCCGGCAGGCAATTCGCGGCTTGTCATTTACATCTATCGTACACACGCCGCAGTTACGCGCCCTGCAGCCATATCGAAACGCCAGATCCGGCAGTGTCGTTGCTTGCGCCTGTAGAAGGACATCAAGTGCCATCGGTCGTTCATCTGCTTCGCGCTTTTCGTAGTTGAATTCTACGTTCTCTGTGACGCCATCGCGATGCAGAACGATTTCGAACTTCATATTTCGGTAGACCTTGTCTTTTCGTTTGCTCGCAGAACACTGCGTGCTTCTACGCCACGATCGGCTGTCATCTGTTCTTTCTGCTGCAATAAGCTCGCTTTAAGCCGTGTCACCAATGGCAGCTTCAGCACTGCCGGGTTGGACCTCAGGTGCCGCACCACCCGCTCCCATGATCGCCTTGTAGCGTTTTTCGAGAACCTTGTCCTGGATCGTTGATGGCATCATCCGGAGAGCCTTGGCTTGAAGTTTGCGCCACGTGTCTTGCACCTTGTATGAGATGATCCGGCTGATCGGCGTACCCTCGCGACTTGCTCTTTCGACCTGCCATGTCGCGTTCTGCGCGCGCCGGACGACGGTTGAGTAGGGCTGCGAGAAAGATGAGATCGAGCCCTTGTCTAGCCGCACATGTCCGCCAAGGCTGGCATCGCGCTCAACCGCGGCCATCTGAACAGCTTTGGCCGTGTCCAGCATGTTGCGCAGCTCTTCAAACTCAATGAATGCCTGATTCCAAGTCGTATAAGATGGAACAACAACTTCATCCAGCTGGCGAGTCCACTTCGAGAGTAATTCATTCATTCGAGCGAGTTTGTCAGCCGTACGGATTGGACCGATGCATTCCCAGCACTCTTTTTGCAACTGCAACTTCAATTTGGAAGCTGCAACCGTGCCCTTTTGTCCAAATCGACTTGCAACTTTATCGATCATTGCCCTGAAGGGCGCATCGTCTCCTCTTGGTTTGGCGTCGCGCGCATGCTCAGCTGCGGCATGGCCTGCCCGGTTGCCGAACACGGCGTTCTCCGTCAGGGAGGTTGATCCAAGGCGGTTGGCACCGAATACGCCACCCATGGCCTGGCCGGCAGCAAACAAGCCTATAACGCCATCGGCACGCTTGCCATCACCTTCTCCGGCAACTGACGCTCCATGAGCATCTGCCCTGAGCCCACCCATTGAATAGTGGGCTCCCGGCCGAACCTCCCATGGCTCTTCTACTTTGCCAGCCTTTTTACCAAGGGCCTGCCGTGCGTTTTGCAGGCAGGAGGGGAGGCAGGTTTGCAGGAAGCGATAAAAGTAAGGCCCTGAGCGCGGTTGCTTCATGTTTGCGGTCATATCGAGATAGGCGCCACCATTAGGACTTCCACGCCCGTCCTCGACTGCACGCATTATCGCGGCTGAACACTCGGCGCGCGTCCGCAGGTAAATTCCGTCCAGTATCACTTTGCCATGCTTGTCCCGCAGCACTCCAAGATANCTCGCGGTAACAGGCTCCCCGCACAAAAGGCCCTCAAAGGACGGCGGTGATGTCAGGCAGAACGGCAGGAATTGCACCTGCTCCATATCTACGAGATCGGCACCTGCCCGCGCGGCTACGGCATAGGAGTCACCCGTGTTGCCGCGCATCGTATCTGTTTTGGGGAAGTATAGAGTTGAGAGGCCACCGGCAGCGATGATCACTGATGGCGCGCGAACGGCAACCAGCTTCCCGCGGGAGGCGTCGTAAATTAGACCACCAACGACTGTTTTCTTGTTANTCGCNGTTTCGGTCACGACTTCAANAAACCAAGCATCTTCAAGATAGTCNATACGATTGTTCTGAATCATTGCCTGCCAACCGGCATGGCCAAACGCAACACCATTATTCGCGTGGCCAACCGTGCGCCTCTTTGTATGCCCGCCTAGCGGCAAAGGCATCGCTTTTGGCTTGTTNCCAGATGCATCAATGGATGGCCGGAGACCGTGTTCGCGATAAGTATCGTAGGCCNTCTTGCTATCTTCGGCGAACGCATCAGTGATCGACTGNAGAGGCAGGTCTCCACCGGCAAGTTTCACGTTCTCAGAGAGAGTGGTCTCACTGTCCGTATCATCTCCAGTTTGGCGGACCGTTACGGCGCCTTCAGAGATCTTCGTGTCAGAGCAGCNAATTGGATCCTTCGATACAACCAGGACATTCGCGCCCGACTCNGCCGCCGCATGAGCCGCGATGCTGCCTGAGCCGCCTGAGCCAACGACAATCACGTCATNATCGCGCCATTCGGTTTCGATTGCCATGTTTCACGCCTTATGCTGCTTTGCTATNGTCTCTTATTTACAGATCAGACTAGCGAGACCCTGACAGGTCAGGCAACTTTCGATAAATGCATGCACAGTTTTGGCTCGATTATCAGTCTCTGGATGCCTGGAACGTCAGCAAGCCGAGAAAAAACGACCACCAAATCTCCCCGGTGGCCGTTCGCNGACAACGATCGGCACAAATAAGTCTGCTGGAATTAAGTGGCAGCTAGGCCTGATCTTCCTGACCGCGAATGAAGCGGATGATGCTNGAGAAGTCCGTCCCGCCGGCACCGGTGCTCATGTACAGGCGGTAGAGGTGCGCTGCTNCCGCTCCCATCGGTGTCGAGGCACCAGACTGCAATGCCGCGTTCTGCGCCAAGGTCAGGTCCTTAGCCATCAGTGCAGTAGCAAAACCTGGTTTGAAATCGTTATTGGCCGGTGATGTCGGGACCGGACCTGGGACTGGACAGTATGTGTTGACTGACCAGCAGCTGCCGGTCGCTGTTGAGACCACATCGAACAGGGCTTGGTGGGATAGACCGAGCTTCTCACCNAGGCAGAAACCTTCCGCGACACCAATCATGGTCACGGCCAGGATCATGTTGTTGCAGATCTTCGCTGACTGNCCTGCACCACCATCACCGCAGTGGACGATCTTCTTGCCCATGCCTTGAAGGATTGGCTCTCCAGCCGCGAACGAGTCACCAGATCCACCGACCATGAACGTCAATGTTGCNCCCTGTGCACCGCCAACGCCGCCGGAAACCGGGGCATCGAGTGAGAGCATCCCGGCTTCACTCGCCAAGGCATGCGCCTGTCGGGNATCGGCGACATCGATNGTTNAGCANTCAATCAGCAAAGTACCTTTNCCNGCAGCNTGCAGCAGACCATCCTGATAGACGCCGAGTACGTGCTTACCCGCAGGCAGCATGGTGACAATGACNTCGGCGCCCTCAGCGGTGGCGTTGGCTGATGCGGCCGCACCTACGCCCTCAGNGGCAGCGGCCTTCATGTTGGCATCCACAATGTCGAAAGCTGTCACCGTGTGGCCCGCTTTGACCAGGTTGCCGGCCATCGGCAAACCCATATTTCCTAGCCCAATGAAGCCGATTTTTGCCATTGCCTCTTCTCCCACTCATGGNTTCTGGATTAGTGTGGGGCGAAATCTAGCTGGCCTTGGGTCGCTATCGCAAGGCCGGTGATCGCACGCGCGACTTTTCACCAATTACTGGTCAGAAATTATTGGAGTGCTTTTCGATGGCATACGCCCCGTTGCCGCCCGACGCAGACATGCCCCCCGTGCGCATCAACCTCTATTCCGATACCCAAACNAAGCCCACCGCTGCCATGAAAGATGTCATGATGGCNGCGGAAGTNGGCGATGAGCAGCACGGCAGTGATCCGACTGTACGCGCNCTNTGNGAGAAGTCTGCAGCGCTACTTGGCAAAGAGGCCGCAGTTTTTCTGCCATCCGGAACAATGTGCAATGTCATNGCTATTCTCGTGCATTGCGAGAAAGGCCAGGAAGTGATNGCNCATGAGACCAGCCATATTCTNACAAGCGAAGGTGGAACACATGCTGCGCTGGCTGGCGTTCAGATCAACACTCTGAAAGGNCCTGCTGGNACGTTTGATGGTGATANGCTTCGCGAAGCCTTCCGTGCTCGATCGCGCCATGCCCCTGAACAGCGTCTCCTAAGCCTGGAGCAAACCGCGAATATTGGCGGCGGCACGGTTTGGCCAATGTCGCAGCTCAGCGAAGTNATCNCNATTGCCCGCGAACAGGACCTTGCAGTCCATGTCGATGGTGCACGACTCATGAACGCTGTTGTTGCGAGCAATAACTCAGCAAAAGCTTACGGCGATCTCGTTGATTCAATCTGGATCGACTTCACCAAAGGGCTAGGTGCACCGCTTGGCGCAGTACTGGCAGGCGATGCTGAATTCATTGATCAGGCATGGCGCTGGAAACAGCGTCTCGGCGGTGCGATGCGTCAGGCAGGCATCTGTGCTGCGGGATGTATCTACTCGCTAGACCATCATGTCGAACGACTAGCTGAAGACCATGCGAATGCACGCCACTTGGCGGANCTCTTGGGCAAGATTGAAGGTATCACGGTCGACCAACCACACACCAATCTTGTCTACTTTGACCCAACGAATGCGGGTGTTAGTGCTGTCGAGCTTGTGCGCCGTGTCCGCGGGGAAGGCCTGCTGCTTTCCGTACTCGGTGGACGCATTCGCGCCTGCACGCATCTTGATGTCGACAAGGGCATGATTGATGATGCAGTTGCGATTATGTCCGACGCTATTCGGCAATGACCAATAACCAAAGATGCAGCGATNGCTTTCCCATAGCTGCATCTTTGGCGAAGAAAGTTGCAATCTAATCCTTATGGCGGAACTCTACGCCCAAGGCCTGCTCATATATTTTGAGGATTGAGCTCTTCGGTTCGGCACCATAGCCAGCAGACATGGCTGCCTGGTAGCTCGCAACCATGGCATTGACTACCGGTAACATGGCTTTCTTTTCGACAGCCATCTTCTGNACATTGACGATGTCCTTATAGGCATCCTGCATTGCGAAGTCAGAGTCGAATTTNCGGTCCATCATGCGCGGGACAAAATATTCCGACGCGAAGCTACGAGAGCTTGCCGAGGTCACGACACGTGCCACTTCGTCCGGGTCGAGTCCAACCGATACGGCGAGGGGTAGAATTTCGCACAAGGCAACAATGTTAACGTTGTAGATGACGTTGTTCAGCGCCTTCATGGCTTGACCCGTACCGAGCGGGCCGCAATGAATGATGTCTGTGCCGCAGTTTTCCAGATACGGCTTGGCCTCTTCGAACGCCTCTTTCGTCCCCCCGAACATTATAGTCAACGTTCCATCATGGGCACGGAACGGCATGCCGGATATCGGGCAATCCCAATACGCTATTCCCAAGGCGGCTGCTTCTTCGGCAAATGCCAGCGCGTCGGTACGATCCAGTGTTGTTGTGTCAACGACTGTAAGATTTTTCTGGCCCGCGCTTGCAATGCCATTGTCACCAAACATGACCGTTCGCACCTCTGGCGAAAAGGGTAAGCATAGGAATATGAGATCGCATTCGGCGGCTAAAGCTGCTGGACTGTCGTGTGCTGTTGCGCCTACTTTAATGAGCGGCTCAGCAGCAGCCGGGAACGGATCGTGGACGTGCAACGTGCCGATCGACTTGATAAGGTTGGCAGCCATACCGCCGCCCATACGACCAAGCCCGATAAACCCAACTGTCTTTGACATATTCCACCCCTTTAATCTTGATTGATGCGCAGGTTACGAGGGGAGACGCTCGCTTTCAACGTGCCGAGGCGTGGTCAATAAGCGCGTTTGGCCGGAGTGTGCGCTACACGCCCTGGATCTTTTCTGCCTTGGCAAGCTCTTCGGCCACACGGTCGGCTTCAGCATTTCGCGGATCCACAAGCCCTGCAATCAAGACATAGAGCGCAGGTGTTAGAAACAGTGTGAAGACAGCTGCCATAGCCAATCCACCAAATACCACCCAACCGATAGCGGCGCGTGCCTCGAAACCCGCACCGTTTCCCAGGATGAGCGGTAAGCCGGCGAGCACTGTTGACACCATTGTCATTGCAATTGGACGCAGTCGAACAATTGAAGCCTCACGCGCGGCGTCGTAGACCTTGTAGCCTTGCTCGCGCAGCTGGTCAGCGAACTCCACCATCAGAATCGCATTTTTCGCCATAATGCCGATCAACATCAGAATGCCGATCTGGCTGTAAATATTGATTGTGGTTCCTGTTAAAGCGAGCGCGAAGATCGCTGCACAGATCCCAAGCGGCACTGTGAGCAGTACGACTAGCGCACTCGTGACACTCTCGAACTGCGCAACGAGAACGAGGAAAACGATCAAGAGTGCCACGAGATAGGTAATGGTCACGCCTGATGTTGTCTCATTTAGCGCAGCTGCCTCATCCAGAAAGAGCAAACCTATTCCGGACGGCAGCTTTTTATCAGCCAATTGTTGGACAGCGTTGACTGCCTCACGCAGCGAGTATCCCTCAACCGGGTCTGCGAAAATCTCTACCGCGCGGCGCTGCCCATGACGATCGAGCTCCGCCGCCACTGCGGTCTCGCTGAAACTGATCAGTTGCGATAGCGGGACCAGCTGCCCTGTTGTTGAGGTAACAAACAGATTCTGGAGATCGGATGGATCATCAATCGCACCGGCAGTTGCCTGAAGGATAATTGGAATGCGGTCGTCATTGACGACGAGTTCTCCTACCTCATCTGTGTCAACCAACGCCTTCATTGTCTCTGCAAGAGTTTCGATTGAGACGCCAAGGTCAGTGGCACGGCGACGATCGATCTTGACCGAGAGCTGCGGCTGGGTCGCGCGAAACTCAACGCGCAGGTTCTCCACCTGCGGCACCTGCTTTTCCATTTCGACGACGAATTTGTCGGCTGCGTCTGCAATAACAGTATAGTCAGCACCCGTCAGCGCAAAGCGTAAGCCACCGCTCGCGCTTCTAAGCTTTAGACTATTGCTCCGTCGGACGCGTGCTCGCGCACCAGGGATCTTGCTCAGCTCCTTGTTCAGAGCCTTAGCTATTTCACCCTCTGTCTCAGTCCTCTTTGACCAGTCTATCAATTCCGACGTAATGTAGCCGCGGTTGAGATCATACCAACCACTGACAGAGAAAATGTCCTTCGCGGTACCCTTGTCGACGTAGGGCCTCAGTAAAAGTTCGGCCTGCTCAACCTGACGATCTGTGTAATCAAGACTTGTTCCGTCCGGCCCCAGCATACGGATAGTGATGCGGCCACGATCCTCTGTCGGCACAAGTTCCTCGCCCAGATTCTGATAGATCACCGCTGCCGCAACAATGATCAGTCCGCTCAAGCCCACCACAACCAGCGGCGCATAAAGGACTCGGTCCACGATAGACGCATAAACTCGTTGCAAGCGCCCTGGCTGCTCCCCGGGAGACGGCTGCTTGGGTTGCGCTGCGCCAATACGCGACGCCAGCATTGGGACGACCGTCAGGGCGACGAATGACGAGATGCAGACGGCAACCGCCAGGACAAATCCGAATCCGCCGAACAGGCGCCCTGCCGTTGACGGAAGAAACGAGATTGGAGTGAACACTGATATCAGAGTGGCGGTTGTTGCAACCACAGCGAAAAAAACCTGCCGTGTCCCCACGACGGCTGCGGCTCTGGCCCGCATACCTTTGGCTTCGAGGCGTTGAATGTTTTCCAACACAACAATCGCATCATCAACGACAAGACCAGTGGCCAAGACCAATGCTAGCAAAGTGATCAGGTTCAGAGAAAATCCCAGCAACCAGATTGCGGAAATGGTACCAACCAATGCTACCGGAATGGCAACCGCCGGGATAAGGGCTGCCCGCAAACGCCCGATAAATACCGCTATGACCAACACGACAATCAATACAGCCAGCGACAGGCTAATCAGCACTTCCTCAATCGCGCCGCGGATGAACACAGCATCATCCGATGTAACCACAATATTGAGCTGCTTGAAGCGATTGTTGAGCGCGGCCACCGTCTTTTTGACGTCAGCAGAAATTTCAACGGTATTTGACTGCGCGCGCCGGATGACACCGAGCGTAATGACAGTGCGTCCGTTGAGGCGCACAGCGCTCTCGGTATCCGCCGGACCAAAATGGACATGGCCAATATCACGGATCCGGATTGGGTCCCGGACGATCAATTTTTCAATAGCATCTGGCTTGGTGACCGAGGCGTCGGCCCGAACGATGACCTCCTGGTCCTGTGATTTGAAACTACCGCTCGGGATATCAAAGTTGGCATTCTTGAGGACCTGCACGACGTCAGCAACCGACAGCTTGTAGGCCGCCAAGCGCATCGGATCGACCACGACACGCAGCACCTTTTCTCGCCGCCCCCAGAGCGTGACATCTGCGACGCCGTTGATTGACGTCAGCTCAGGTACAATCTCGTTCTCGACAGTGCGTGTGACTTCGGAAATCGACAACTGGTCACTGTAAACTGCCAATCTCACAACGGGTACAGCATCAGCATCGGCCTTCACCACGAATAGGTCTTCGACCGCATCAGGCAGTTGGCGCTGAACTCGGCTGACGGCCTCCCGTACATCGTTCGCAGCTGTAATAAGGTCGACAGACGGCCGGAAGACGATCCGAATGCGGAAGTTGTTTTCCTCACTTGAGGAACGTACTTCCTTGACACCATTGACGCGGGCAACTGCCCCTTCAGCAATGCTCGTGGCTTCTGCATCAACCGTTTCCGGAGAGGCACCTGGAAAATTCGCGCGAACAGTTACAATCGGGCGATCGACATTCGGAAGTTCGCGGACCTCGACACCGAAGACTGCAGCAATCCCGGCGATCACAATCAGCAAATTGAGAACGACGGCGAGATAGGGGCGCTGTACGCTGATGGCAGGGAGGTCATTGGCGATGCTCATACCATCATCACCCTTTCGACGCGTCGCGGTCCCGGGCTGAGCGTTTGACAGGATCTGTCTTTTTTGGCTCGCCTCGCGGTTCATCGTAGAAGACCTTGCGGCCATCCCTGAGACGCTGAACGCCTTCCGTCACAACCAAGTCCTTCGGCGCAATCTCACCGTCGACAAGCACAATACCATTGCGACGACGGACGGTCGTCACGAGTGTCTTGTGTGCTTTCTTATCACTCACGAGCCAGACATAACTTTCGCCTTTCCGCCACTGTAGAGAAAGCTCAGGCACGACGGCATAGGACTTGCCGGGAAGGTTGATCTCAACAGCAAAGGACATGCCTGGCCGCAACAGATCATCCGTATTGGGGACGATGGCGCGGACCGCTACTGTTCGCGAAGCCGGATCGACGCGGCTGTCGATATACTGGACGCGACCGGAAAATTTTCGTCGTTCATAGCTTGGCGTCGTTGCGGCGATTTCCTTGCCTGCCTTGATACTGGCAGAATATCTTTCTGGTACCTGGAACTCAACGAGCAACTCACGACGCATGTCAAAGGATACGATCGGCGTCGTTGATGTCACGCGATCGCCGACCTCGGCTTTTGGCAATCCAATCACGCCATTGAACGGCGCCACCATTTTGAGATCGCTGAGTGACTTCTGGGCTTGCAGCTGTTCCAGTTTGACTCGATCCAACGCAATCTCGGCATCGGCTACGCGCGCGTCCGAATTCACGTTGCGCTTGTTCAGCTGCCGCGCACGCTTCAGCTGCCGCTCAGCCTCGGTCACTTTCTTGCCTGCAATTTCAGCTGCCAGCTCTGCCTGTCTCGAATCTAGTTCGAAGATCAGATCGCCCTTGCTCAGTCGTTGGCCAGCCTTGGTGCGGAAGTCCATGATCACACCATCGGACTTGGCGTGAATCATAACTGACTTTCTTGCCCGAGCAGTTCCGACGGCTGCGATGGTTGTATCATCATCCGCTTTCGTCACGTGGGTCACAATCACCGGAACGCCACGCGAACTACGCTTCTTTTTGGACTTTTTTCCACTTGCTTGAGAATTTGCCTCAACGCCCGGTATGTAGTCACGGCCAAACCACAACCCCGCTCCGACGGCCGCAATCGCAACCAGCGCAATGGCCTGCAAACGTATGGGCATAGAGTTACTCAAGACAGGCCCTCAAGGCTTGCGATCCAGCTAGCAGTGCATGCATCGAATTCTATTCTGCTTGTCTCACCCAACACGCATTCAGCGGCTAACTTATGTCGACCGCCGTATATCATCCGGACAGGACCTGCATTATCAGTAGTTTATCGCTGGACTGTAGCAACGCCTAGTCAAATTCATATCAAGCTTTACGGTCAATTGCTTGGAACCGACCTCAACACTGGCCCGAAAAACCTTGCTAACGCATTGAAGTTCTAAGGATATCGTCAACAATGCGTTCAAAATGCTTGATAGTGCTGCAGGTCTTAGCGACGTGGCAGTAAGGTCGGTAGCGTAGCATTTCTGAGTCACCAATGCCCCAGAAGGACTCTGGTTCAGGATTGAGCCAGATCACGCGGCGGCTGCGATCATTGAGCCATTTCATGACATCGCTGCGCGGATCGCGGTAGTTTGAGCGCGCATCACCCAGAATTATAACGGTCGTACGGCGATCGATTGCGTCCGCATATTTCACCTTCAAATCATCGAGCGCGCGCCCATAATCCGTCGACATGAAGCCGATTTTATCAAGCACTTTCGGGATCGCTTCTTCGATACTGTGGTTGTCAAGCACATCTTCAATTTCCGCCAGATGCGATGAAAATGCGAAACTCCGAAGATCCGCCAGGACCTCATTCAAGTTATAGAGAAACATCAACAGAAACTGCGCAGCTGCTGCAACGGAACGACTAACATCGCAGATCGCAACGACCTTTGGCTTTTCGATACGTTTCTGTTTCCAAATCGTTTCAAATGGCACCCCATCATGGGCCATGTTGACCCGCAGCGTCCGGCGGACATCAAGATGCCCGCGCCGTGTTCGCTTGCTACGATGACTGTGCTTGGCTGCTAGCTTTCGTGCCATTCGCCGGATCAGTGCGTTCATTCTATTGAAGTCGCGCCGGTCGATGGTCGCAAGTGGTGTCTTCTCTAGGAATTGTGCGCGCAACTCTTCAGCGGCGTTCTTGCCAAACATCTCATGCTGGCGCTCGACGTAGTTGCGGGCTTCAGCAATCAGGTTTCTCCGTTGACCTTCGAGCGTCCCGACCATCTGCTCGCCACCCGGAACATCACCGCGCGCGACCGCCGAGATCAAGCTTTCGAGTTCGCTGATACCCATCTGCTCGAGCATACGCCGTGCAAGGAAGTTGACCTGGGTGACATACCGCACATTGCCGACGCCTGCAGCTTGCCCTGCAGCTTCCATTGCGGCGGCCAAGCCTTCGCGATCACCCGAGCGCAACATGTCAGCCAGTACGTTGCCAGTATTAGTCGACGATTGTTCATCGGAGTGGTTTTGATCCTGGCTCCGATCCGACTCGCTTTGAATAAATTGGTTTCGAGTAAAGAAAAGATCAAAGGCCTCAGAAAAGCGATCTTTCTCCTCAAGCGTCTTGGCTACGGTCAAGCCAAGCGCATTCTTAAGCAAAGTGCGATCGCCGTAACCGATTTGAGCAACGACCTCATGTGCCTCCATAGCTTCAGCGACGGAAACCCGGACATCCGCTGCTCGAAGAGCGCGGACAAAATCCTCAAGTGGGCGTTCAGCCACTATCGCCCTCCGTGATACCATACGACGCCTTCTGCGCTCCAACGACCAACTCGTTCAACTTTGGGCCGGTAGCTTTGATGTCTTCCTCGAACTTCAGGAGCACATTGAGAGTCTCGCGTACCAGAGGTGTTTCCAACTCCTTCGCATGCAACAATACAAGTGCACGTGCCCAATCGATAGTTTCACTAATCGAAGGCAGTTTTTTAAGATCCGTTTCGCGCAGAGACTGAACAAAGGTAACCAACTGCCGGCGCAGGCGCTTATCGATGTCTGGCACCCGCGCCGTCACGATCCGTTCTTCGAGGCGCGCATCAGGTAGCGGGATATAGAGATGCAGACAGCGCCGCTTCAGAGCATCTCCCATGTCCCGCGTGTTGTTTGAAGTCAGAAACACAATTGGCGGCTTCTTTGCTTTGATTGTGCCGATTTCTGGAATGGTTACCTGGAAAGCTGAGAGAACTTCGAGGAGGAACGCTTCGAATTCTTCATTCGCCTTGTCGACCTCATCAATCAGCAGAACCGCACCAGCCTCTTCCTGTAGAGCCTTCAGTAGTGGTCGCGGTTCAAGAAACTGTTCTGAGAAGAATACGTCGCTGAAATTGTGCAACCGCCCCATGGCCGATTGCAGGTCATCGGTCGCATCGAGAACGTCGCTGATCTTCTCCTTCAGAATCTGCGTATAGAGTAACTGCTTACCGTACTTCCATTCATACAGCGCCTTGGATTCATCCAAGCCCTCATAGCATTGCATTCGGATCAACGGCAGATCGAGATGGGCAGCTGTTGCAAGTGCCAACTCCGTTTTGCCAACCCCAGCAGAACCTTCCACCAGAACGGGTTTCTCGAGGTTCTTTGCGATCAGAATGGCAGTCGCAATTTCACGCGAAGCGATATAGGAGACCGTACCCAATCCTTCGATTATTTCGTCGACGGAGGTAAATTTTTCGACCTGATTGTCCGTCAATGAGCGGCTCCTTGGCGAATGAATGATTCGGCCCGACGAGCCGATTGAATGCAGTGCGCTGATGCTGCAATCTCGAACGACTTTACGATATCGCGCCGCAGCATCTGCGCGCTTTGCGATAGCACAAGGTCGTAGCGAGCGACATATGCGTCGATATCGTCCTGCAGATATTTGGTAAACGCACGAAAGCCAGAAGCGGCGGCATTCATACGTTCGGGCTTGGTCGGGTCACGGTCAAGTTCTGCAGCAAGGCCGAAGGCCAGATCTCCCAATGCATCAGCGCGATCCTTCAATGACCCGAAGTCAGCCAAACTTTCCGATCCTGGGTGTTTCAAGCTATTGGCGAGGAATCGTAGTTCAGCCTGAATTGCTCCTGCCAGAGATGAAGTCTTAAGCACATCTTCGATCGCCCGCATTGGCATGGAAACTTCAACGAAGCCCTCACCAAGTGAGCCGAGTAAATTTGATACTGGTACGCGACAGCTTTTCAGCTCCAAACCGCAATGCGGGGATGGACGAAGGAAGTCAATATCGATGCCCGGGGTTTGCTGCAAGCCAGGCGAACTGCGTGGTACCAGGATCGCGGAAAAGGACTTGCGACCAGCGACTTCATCCGTGATTGCAAGGATGATGAACACGTCGGACAAGGGGCCGTTGGTCAGGTAGGACTTAGCTCCGTTGATGACAAAGTAATCTCCATCTCGGGCAGCTGTAGTTTTAAGATGTTTGGGATGCGCACCTGCGCCAGGCTCGGATATGGCAACGCAAACCGATGTGTCTCCAGCTGCAAGGCGCGGCAGCCATTCCTGCTTCTGCGCATTGGTCCCACGCCCTTCAACGTGAAGGCGTGCATTGATGCTATGCGCCAACCAAGTCGTGGTGATCCCCATGACAGCGCCGACCTGTGACATGCGTTGTGCGGTGATTGCGAGTGTCTTGTAGTCAGCTCCAAACCCACCATAGGTTTTCGATAACCCGAGGCCTAGCAATCCGCTATCAGCCAATGACTGCCAGATCTGCGAGGGGAAGTCCTGCATGGTATGCAACTGATCACGCTGATGACGCCAACTCGCGACGAACTGGTCGACCCGTGCCATCAATTCTTGCTGTGCGAAACCTGACATCGGGCCTCCAGATCAGATCGTGCGATAACCACCGTCAGCCATGATAATTGTGCCTGTAACGTAGGCTGCCATATCCGACGCCAAGAATACGGCAGGACCGACAATATCTCCCGCTTGCCCTGCGCGTCCCAGCGGTGTGTGGTCCAAGAATATCTTGACCAGATCTGGATTGTTGGCGCGGGAATGAGCATTCAACGGAGTTTCAATCAGGCCAGGCCCGATCGCGTTAACACGTACACCATCCTTACCGAGTTCGGCAGCAAGGGCCTTTGTGAATCCGAGCACCCCGTGCTTTGAAGTCGTGTAGGCAGCTGAATTCGGCGTACGGACATGCACGAAGGATTGGATGGAGCCAATATTGACGACACGCCCCTTGTTTGCTCGGAGCTGCTCGATAAACGCGTGGGTGATATTGAAAACGCCCTTCACGTTGATGTCGATGATGTCGTCCCAGTCCTTGAAGACATCAGCCTGATCTGCCGTGATAGGATTGCGTCTATTAATGCCGGCGTTATTGACAAGGATGGTTACCTTGCCGAGTTCGTCAACCACACCCTGAGCGATCTCCGCGCATTGCTGGCGGTTGGCGACATCGACCTCGAAGCAACTGGCTTTGCCGCCTGCTTCAGCAACCTGTTGTGCTGTCGCCTCGGCAGCTGATTTGTCGATATCTAGTAGGGCGACTTTGGCGCCGTGCTCGGCATAACCAACCGCAATCGCCTGACCAATACCGGACCCTGCGCCTGTTATAACGGCGCAGTGGCCTTGCAATAGCTTGGTCATCTCTAGCCTCCATAGAAAAACAATTTGCTTTGTCTCAAAAGATATCAGGCCAATGCTACCATTGACTATGGAGATTGGCGCGATTTGGTGCCAAAATTGACAAGAATGGAATGTTCGAGTGCCGCGTCTGCCTGTTTTTGCTCAATGGCAGTCGGCGATACACAAGTTGGGAGGACAACGCCATGACGCCCGAAGAAATCCTATCCTATCCCGCGCGCATTCTAACTCAGGCTCAGCGCGAACATTATTTCGAGCATGGCTATGTCGGTGTTGAAAGTCTGATACCAACGGCAACGCTGGAGGAGCTCATCAGGGTTACCGATGAGTTTGTTGATAAGAGCCGGGCAGTAACCCAATCCGGCGAGACTTTCGATATTGGTCCAGGTCACTCATCTGACAAGCCCGTTTTGCGTCGCTTGAAGAGCCCCGACGACCAGCATGAGGTTTACTGGAATTTTGCAACAGGCATTATGGCTGATGTTGCAGCAGATCTTGCCGGACCAAACGTGGTGTTCCACCACTCGAAGCTGAACTTCAAGTGGTTCGACGAAAGTGACACTGTGAAGTGGCACCAGGACATACAGTTCTTTCCACACACGAACTACAACGTCTTTACCATCGGCACCTACCTCGCCGACACAGACATGAAGAATGGTCCGTTGGCCATTCTGCCGGGCAGTCATAATGGGCCGCTGTACGACCAGTATGACAAAGATGGTGCCTGGGCCGGTTGTCTCAACAACGAGGACTCAGCCGCTGTCGATATGTCAAAAGCCGATTACCTGATGGGGCCTGCGGGCTCCATAACTATTCATAACTGCCGTGCGCTACACTTCTCGCCATCGAGCAAATCTCCAGAGCCACGTCCGCTACTGCTGAATTGCTATTCGTCAGGGGACGCAAAGGCGTACACCGCACACCCACAGCCGACATCGCATACCTATGAAGTTGTGCGCGGTGAAGCGGTGCGGTGGGCCGCGCATGACCCGCGCCCTTGTCAGATCCCGCCAGACTGGTCGGGCGGATACACGTCGATTTTTGCGGCACAGTCAGGTGAAGACAAGGCTCACACAGCCGGTATGATGTAATCCTCGGCCGTAATCCCCTTACCCATTCGAGACGGAAGACAACCACATGAGCAACAAAGACATCGCTGTGCGGCCACGGCGGAGCTTTATTTTTTCTCCTGGCCTCGAGCCGGACATGTTTCCAAAGGCTTTGGCGTCTGGCACTGATATCGTGTGCGTTGAGCTAGAAGACGGCATTGCGCCAAAGGACAAGGATGAGGCGCGCACAAAGGGGCTTGCCTTGTTTGCAGAACCCCAGGCCGATGACGGTGTCGAGAGGATCGTGCGGATCAACTGTCTGCGGACTGCCTTCGGTCTTGCCGATGTGCAAGCTGTTATAGCAACTGCTACGCCTCCCCCCGCCTTGATGCTGCCGAAAGTCATGACACCCGACGAAATTGTCTGGCTAGATGACCTGCTGACCGAGCGTGGGCATGATGACGTGCGATTGCACATTATTATTGAGACCAACGCTGCTTTGGAATGTGCCTTTGAACTGTCGCATGCTAGCCCGCGCATTGATGCGTTGTTTTTCGGTGG
Source organism: Filomicrobium sp. (assembly GCA_002689605.1). Classification (GTDB taxonomy): domain Bacteria; phylum Pseudomonadota; class Alphaproteobacteria; order Rhizobiales; family Hyphomicrobiaceae; genus Tectiglobus. Next base: position 21,949 of record NZGY01000067.1, on the reverse strand, counting down.
TGTCGATATGGCCGCGGAACTTCGGTGCAAGAACGAATGGAAACCACTGCTTTACGCACGATCGCGGGTTGTTCATGCAGCTGCGGCAGCCGGTATCGATGCAATCGATGTGCCCTATCTTGACCTAGAGGATCCCGACGGCATGCGGCGGGAAGCAGAATTGGTGCGCGACCTTGGCTTCAGCGGTAAGGGCTCCATACATCCGAAGCAAATCGGCATTCTCAATGATGTCTTCACGCCAAGCGAGGCGGCTATTGCTCACGCACGCCGCGTACTCAAAGAGTTTGCGGAGGCGGATACGGGCCTCGTGGTAATCGACGGCAAGCTGATTGAAAAGCCTGTGCTTCGTGAAATGAGCAGGATTGTCTCGATTGCCGAGCGGATTGCCGGCTGATGCACCGCTAGCTGCGGGTGTGCGCTGGCTACTCTGCCAGCATATCCATAAGCTGACCAATCATGTCGAGCCGCTCGCGCATGTCGTTGGTGTCGAAACGCAGTTGCAGACCATTGATGCCAACGTTGCGATAGACTTGGATACGCTGTCTTACCATCTCTGATGTACCAATTGCACTAAATGCGGTAACCATTTCGTCCGGCACACGGGCGATCGCATCAGGGCGTTTGCCGGAAAGCCAGAGTTCCTGCACAGCTAAGGAGTCATCGATGTAACCCGCACGGCGGAATGCGTCGTTGTAGAAGTTGGTCGAAGCCGAACCCATAGCACCGAGGTTGAATGCAACGCTGCGCTTGCGCTTTTCTATTTGCTCTTCGACGTTTTCGCCAATGCCAAGCGAACAAGCAGTCACAAGTTCTATGTCAGCCAGCGAGCGTCCAGCCGCCTCAGCTCCCTTGCGAATATGTGAGAGGTGCGCCTCGGCATGATCGGGTGAGAACGATGTGCCGAGCCAGCCGTCGGCAGCGGCTCCGGTATACTCCAAGGAGCGCGGCGCCAAGGTTGCCAGAAAAATAGGAATATCGGCAGGCAAATGATCGAGACGCAGAGCCTTTCCTTCGCCGCCTGGGCGCGGCAGTTGGTGGCGTTTGCCATCGATGACAAGCTTGTCACCGCGGAACGCCATCCGCAGGATCTCAACGTTCTCGCGCAACCTTGTGAGTGGTTCTGAGTAGTCGACACCGTGCAAGCCTTCGACCACTTGCGGGCCACTGACCCCAAGGCCGCATATGTAGCGACCGCCGCTCATAACGTTGAGCGACAGCGCTGTCATGGCGGTCATGGCCGGTGCGCGAGCACTGATCTGCAGGATCCCGCTACCCAGCTTGATCTTCTCCGTCTTGGCTGCCAGATACGCCAAGGCAGTGATTGAGTCAGCCCCCCAGGCCTCTGCCGCCCAAACACAATCAACGCCAAGTCGCTCGCATTCCTGTACAAACTGGACTGTCTCTTCGATGCCGTCCTTGGCATATCCGCCAACGGAGATAGACACCTTCATGGCTTCACCCTGGTTCACGCTGCCGGCATCAGGTCAGATCCCCAGATCTTTCAAATTATAGTCCTTGATCTTGGCGCGTGCGGCTTCGTTCCATCTCAGCTCATTGGCGACATCTGCAAGCGGCTCGTAACGGTAGGGAGTTTCTTCCGGGAACCTCTGCTGGCGCGCGTCGATGGCATAAGAGATAACTTTCGAGCGTTCGCGGATGTAGTCCGCCGTGTACTTCTGGATCGGGTTGTGGACACCGCCGCTTTCAACATCAAGAACCGATGCGCGCTTGTGAAAGCCCAGGTTGAAGGTCACGCGGATATTGGGACTGGTGTTGGCGAACGAACCGTGTGCTGCTTGGCGATTGACGATCGCAACATCTCCTGGCCCGCAGATCAACGGGACGGCGTTCGGCAATCGGTCGGAACCCACTGCCTCGGCCATGGCCCTGATATCGACTTTGCCTTGCTTGTGTGTCCCAGGCACGACCCAGAGACCGTTGGCAGCATCGCAGCCATAAAGCTGCGCCATGAAATTGAAGCCGTGGGTGTCTTCCTCGAGGTCTGGATTGTCCCAGTGTGTCCAACCGTCCTGATGCCAAGACACGGAGCCACCAAGGTGCGGATGCTTGATCCAGATGGCCTCATTGAACGGTGTGAAGTCGCCGCCATTAATCGCGGCAGCAACCGCCAGCAGCTGCGGATGACCGTAGAGGCGCAAGTGGGCATCGGAAAACTGGAGCGAACCAAGCAACAGCTGAAGGACGTAATCCGGCGCATCCTCTGGCGCTTCCGGCTCGAACATCTTGACCTGATGGCGCCCGTGACTGGCGTCTGTTCCACCGACAGGATCAGACAATGGCTTAACCATTGTTACTGTTCGCCCCTCGCAGTCGGAGCCAAGAGCAGGCCGGCCATATTTGTCGACCGTTGCGTCCGGATTGACAGGAGCACGCTCAAGGACGTCGGCGAGATCCTTTTCGAGGTCGGCACGCTCGTCGGCGCTCAGAACATCGGTGAAAACGTAGAAGCCGTACTTCGAATAGGCGTCAAGGATGCCCTGGTCGAGGCGTCCACTATCGTCGAACTTTATTGGTCCGCGATTGTCCATTGCCAGTGCCCGGCGTGCGCCTTCTTCGCGATAGCGTTCAAGCTCGGCTTGTTCGTCACCGTAATCCGCTTCGGATGTTTTATGCAGTGGCAAAGCAACCATCTGTCTTTCCTCTCTGTTACGTCGAATAGGGTTACTTTCTATTTCGATTTGCTGGCATAGGGCGGCGGAGCGAAATACGGCGGATACGGTCCGAATTTGGTCATGTCGACCTCAACAAGGGCCGGACCGTTAACGTCAATGGCGGCTTTGAGATGAGGGCCTAACTCATCAAGTTTGCCGACGCGCCAGAAGGGCATGCCAGCCAGTTTCGCCAATCCTTCCAAGTCCGGCCCAATTGGATCGGCGGCAAAGTGACGGCCACCATACATGCTGGTTTGAATGTCCTTGATCACGCCGTAGCCGGCATCGTTCATGACCATGACAACGACGTCCGCTTTCTCCTGCACGGCCGTCCACAGTTCGGTCATGTTGAGGTAGAAGCCGCCATCACCGGTCATGGCAACGACCTTACGATTGCCTTCCGCCAGTGCCGCGCCGATCGCCATCTGGAAACCCGGCCCGATCGCTGCACCGACTGGATAGATATTCTGCTCTGGCTCGTTCAGTGGAAAGTAGCGATTGCCCCACGTGGAGTTTGAGATCGTGATATCGCGCACCCAGAGAGCATCAGCTGGCATGACGTCTCGGATAATGGCCGGAAACCCAACGTACGGGCCAAGCGTTTTACAAAATGCGGCATGCACCGTCTCACGGGTCGCTGCGATCGTCTGCTTCCAATCGCCGGCAACGTTCATGCGTCCTTCAAGACGATCTGCGAGAGCCTCCAATGCTGCGCCAGCTTCGCCGACATGGAAGTGATCGCAGGTATAGGTGCGCCCATTCGCTTCGGGATCGATATCGATCTGAACGCGGCGCTCGGGCGGCTTAAGGGTTAGATCACGCGTTTCATGTCCACGCATGCGCCCGCCAGCAATGACCATGAGGTCAACACTCTTGTAGAGTTCTTCGACAGCTGGTGGCGCATGGAAAGCACCGAGCGACATCGGGTGGTCTTCGGGGATAACAGCCTTGCCGTTAACAGATGTGATGATTGCAAAACCCATTTCGGCTAATCTCTGCACAGGTTCGCGCGCGAATTTGGCACCGGTCCCGCACCACAGCACCGGCTGCTTGGCACTGGCGGCCATCTCGGCGATCGTGTCCAGGCTGGCCGCATCGCCGGCATCAGGCTTCTGTATGGGGAGGACGATGTTGTCCAGCTGATCCGGGCGTTTGATGTTGGCCCGCTGGACATCGATGGGGATCTCAATGCTCACCGGTCCCATTGGTGGCGTCAGAGCCTCTGCAGCAGCTTTCACAAGAATGCCAAACGCTTGATCCGGATTACTAATGCGATAAGCGGATTTGGAAACCGACTTCAACATCGGCAACTGATGCGGCACATCATGGACAGCACCATGGGCTTCATCAAGATCAGCTGTGGCGGTTTGGCCGGTCAGATGGAGAACCGGTGCGGAGCCGAAGCGCGCCTCGACTATGGCTCCCGGCGCATTGGCTGCACCTGGGCCAGTTGAAGTGACAAAGCAACCTAAGCCACGACGTGCCCGGGCGTAACCGTCGGCCATATGGCCGGCCCCCATTTCACCACGCGCCGGCGCGACTCGGACCGTGTTGCGGCGGCCCAGACCATCGATCATTGGAATGTTGTGGACAGAAACAACACCAAATACGACATCAATACCGACCTGATGAAGGAACTCGGCGACCAGATCACCCACGTTGTAGTCGGACATGCTCACCTCTCGAATGCCATTCTCATATCGAAGAATTATTGTTGGAGGCTATAGCTTCGGCTGTATTGCGCCAAGGGAGCAGCTTCAGGTCATCCTATCGATGATTGGCTGACGCATACGCCGTTTGGTTTCGGCAAAAGCCACAGGATCAAGTTCGAGTAGATCTCTGGCTGCGGCCTCAATTGCTGCTGCAAAAGTATCTGCAGTTACAGCTTTGTCGAGATATCCGACCGTTTCTGATTCTTCCGGATTATAGAGTTTTGAGAGAACAACTGCCGACGTCAATGCATCAGGAACCAGGCGGTCACGTGCCAGTTCAATACCTGCAACCGGCAGAGCGAGGCCAATGGCAACTTCATTGAGACCAATCTTGAATTCACCCTTTAGTCCGATACGCATGTCTCCGGTTAGAAGCAAAAGCCCACCGGCTGCCACAGAATGCCCTGTGCAGGCAATGATCAGCGGCAACGGTGACAGATAGAGCCGCTTCAGCAACACCATGCCAGCATTGCGCATCCCAGCCTTCGCTGCCTCGTCGTCACCTCGAATGACCTTGAGGTCGAAGCCGCCACACAAGACGCCGGGCCGCCCTTTCAGTATGATCGCTTTGGCTTCTTTCTCCGCGCGATCAAGGCCGACATCAATGGCTGTCGACATTGCAAGAGATAAGGCGTTTGCTTTGCCATCATCCATAGTCAGCGTTGCAATATCATCTTGGATATCGACGTGAACAAGATCTGACATTTTGTTTCCTCAGTTTGATCGACGCGAACTTGAGCATGGCTGATGAGTTTAAATCATGTACTGTCAGAGTCCCGCAATCCCTTGTGTGAGATCCAGGTGGCGACCTTCTCCCTGCTGCCAAAGCACATTGGTGGCGCATATGTGCAAAGCCAGGCGCAATACGCATCCAGCGCATCGACGTTGCGCTCATCCGCTCTCCCGACACATTCCATCAGATCGTTTTCCAGGAGTGCGGTCAGGAAGTGGTGGACCGGCCAACCTTCCTCGACATAGCGCTTAAGAGCCTCACCTTGCGGCAGAGCAGCGAACATCTCATTGTCGTAGAGATCTTCGCTCATCCCCTGTCAGTCCTAGTCACAGCGAGATGTCCGACTTGAGTTCACGCAACTTGCCGCCGCTCTTAGCAACTTCGCGTAGCAATGCCGATGGTTTCCAGCGCTCACCGTAACGCTGATGCCAGGCTGCGATCTGGTTGTAGATCTCCATCGCGCCGACGGTATCGCCCCAATACATCGGGCCACCACGGTAGCGCGGGAAGCCGAAACCATTCAGCCACATCACGTCAGCATCGCTGGCACGAATGGCCTTGCCTTCTTCGAGGATCTTGCAGATCTCGTTGATGGAAGAAAACAGCAAGCGGTGGAGCACTTCGGTGTCGTCGAACTCGCGTTGCTCGAAGCCTTGCTCTTCGGCGACCTCCTTTATGATCTTATGGACTTCAGGGTCAACATGGGGGGTTCGGTCACCGGGCTCATAACGATACCAACCAGCGCCTGTCTTCTGGCCTTTACGGCCCAGCTCGACGAGGCGGTCAGTAATCGGTAGCCCGCGATATTTCGGATCAGCTGCGGCGCGGCGCTTGCGCGTATCATAACTGACATCAAGGCCAGACATGTCATTGACTGCACACGGGCCGACCGGGTAGCCAAAGGCAACCATGACCTTGTCAACCTGTTCCGGAAGTGCACCTTCCTCAATCATCAGGCCCTGCTCGATATTGAACGGTGCCCGGCTGCGGTTAGCGGCGAAGCCATCGCAGTTGCCGGCGTAACCGCTGATCTTGCCGATATCCCGGCCGAGTTTCATGGCAGCCGCCAGCGTCTCACGGGATGTCTTCGTTCCGTTGACCACCTCGAGCAGTTTCATCACATTGGCTGGCACAAAATAGTGAGTCCCGGCGACGGCATCCGGCCGCTTGGTTACGTTGGCGATCTCATCGATATCGAGCGCTGAGGTGTTTGTGAGTAGCAGCGCACCGTCTTTCATCACCTCATCCAGTTTAGCGAAGACCTCTTTCTTGACCGGCATGCGCTCGAACACAGCTTCGACAACGGCATCGCAGTCACCGATGTCTTCCATTTGCTGCACCGGCTTGATCCGGCCGAAGCGATCATCCATCTCGTCCTGTGAGAGCGAACCACGCTTTACGCTTGTGGCGTAGTTGGCCTTGATCCGTTCAAGACCTTTTTCCAGCACCTCCGGTGATGCATCGACCAGCTTCACGGGCAGGCCGGCATCAGCAAAACTCATGGCGATGCCACCGCCCATGGTTCCGGCACCTACCACAGCAATGGAATTGATCTCTGGCGTCTCAATCTTCTTCGGCATCCCCGGCAATCGTGCGATTTCACGCTCAGCAAAGAATGCATAGCGCATGGCGAACGCTTCGTCGGACGTCTCTAGCTCACCGAACAAGCGGCGCTCGGTTGCGATGCCATCGTCGAAGGGTTCGCTCACCGCTGCCTCGACGGCCTTGATGGCGTTTTCGACCGCCGGCTGTCCGCGGGTCTTGCGCGCCACTTCCTTACGCTTGGCATCGAAGACGTCCTGCGTGGCCTCAGAGAGACGATCCGAGCGATCCCTTACCCGCGGGATCGGGCGCACATCGGCGACTTTCTTGGCATAGTCCAATGCTGCAGCCAACAGCGCGTCGCGATCATCGCCATCTATGACTTCGTCGATGATCCCTAGGTCCTTGGCTTCCGGCGCCGGTACGTGGCGACCGGAGATAATCAGATCCAGCGCCGCCTTCGGGCCGACGACGCGGGGTAATCGCTGGGTTCCGCCGCCGCCGGGAATGATCCCGATCAACACCTCTGGTAATCCCACTTTCGCACTTGGCACTGCAATGCGATAGTGACAGGCCAGAGCGTTTTCAAGGCCACCACCGAGGGCATAGCCATGGATGGCTGCCACAACAGGCTTGCTGCAGGGATCGAGCACGTCGTACGTGCGCTTCTTCGGCTTTGGCCGCCCTTTACCAAATCCTCGAATGTCGGCGCCGGCGATGAACGACCGTCCGGTACCAATCATGACAAACGCTTTGACGTTTGGATCAGCCTCACCCTTCTCCAAAGACTCGATGATGCCGTCAGCGACACCTGGGCCAAGCGCATTCACCGGCGGATAGTCGATCGTGATCACGCCGATGCCGTCAGTGACATCAAAATGAACTACTGGCTTCTCGCTCATGTCAGGCCTCGTTGGTGAAGACGATCGTGCCACTTGCGGCGAACATGCCCCCGACGCCGTGACAGACAGAGATCTTGGCCCCCTCGATCTGCGCCCGTGAGGTGCCACGCATCTGTCGTACGCTTTCCTGCAGCGCGTACATGCCATACATGCCGGAATGCATGTACGAGAGCCCACCGCCGTTGGTGTTCAAGGGTAGCTTACCGCCTGGACGGGTATTGCCTTCGGCGATGAATGCACCAGCCTCACCACGCCCGACGAAGCCAAGATCTTCGAGGCCGTAGATTGGCAAGTGTGCGAACGCATCGTAGATCATCAGATGGTCGACATCATCGTGAGTGATACCGGCAGAATCGAACGCCGATTTGCCGGCAACACGGAATGCCCGTGACGATGAGAAGTCCTGCATCTGGCTGATCATCGGCGTTTCCGCACTCTCGCCGGACCCTCGGATGTACACAGGCTTGGTTGGAAAGTCCTTGGCACGGTCGGCTGAGGTGAGGATCAGCGCACCACCGCCGTCGGTCACCAGGCAGCACATCAGAAGGCGGAACGGATAACAGATTATCTTGGAGTTCAGGACGTCATCCGTTGTGATCGGATCCTTAAAGGACGAGCGCGGATGCTTTGCCGCCCACTCGCGCTGCACAACGGCAACCATCGCCAACTGCTCTTCGGTCAGGCCATTGTCCTTCATGTAGCGCATCACCGGCATCGTGAAACGCGTCGGGGGCACCGACACTCCGTACGGCAGCTCGAACTGGGTCTGGAATAGTGACGGGAAGACGGCGCGATTGAGCTGCCCAACGCGATGGCGTCCGCTTTCGCCGTGTGTGATGAGCACGGTGTTGCAGAGGCCAGCTTCGATGGCGGCCGTGGCATGGCGCACGTGGACCATGAAGGAGCAACCACCGACCGATGTTCCATCCATCCATTTCGGGGTGATGCCCATGTAGTGGACCAGCTCGGTCGTGTCGTGACCGGCTGTGGCAACGCCATCGATATCCTTGATTGTAAGGCCACAGTCTGACAGCGCGTTCAGCGCCGCATCAGCGTGCAGTCCGATTTGCGATAGTCCTGGAACCTTGCCGAGATCCGTTGATTCAGCGGCACCGACAACAGCAACAGCGTTCTGTTTCATCTCTCTTGTCTCCCGCTTATGATTTGGCTGGCTTGAATTGCGGCAACGAGATCTCGTCGCTCAGTTTCTCGAACGTCACTTCCAGCGGCATATCGAGTTGCAGTGCCTCCGGCGTCGGCTCGCATTCCAGAATGTTGGTCATGATGCGCGGCCCTTCTTCCAGTTCCACCACCGCAACAGCGAATGGCGGTTCGTAGCCCGGCGCTTTCATGTGATTGATGATGTAGCTATAGAGCCGCCCCTTGCCAGAAGCCTTGACGACCGCAACGTCGCGTGAGCCACACTCCGGGCAGAATGGGCGCGGCGGGAAGTACGTGTGGCTGCAGCTGTTGCAGGTCTGCAGCAGCAGTTCGCCGCGCTTGGCGCCATCCCAATAATGCTGTGTTTCCGGTGTCGGTTGAGGAATTATGCGATCGCCGCTCAAGGTTGCCTCCCAGGAATGTCGCGTGACTGTTCAGGTTATTCCTACCCTACACGGCAGCCGTCGCCCCGCGAAACCACAGATGCGATGAAACCAGCCCCGTATTGGTCAGAACATAGATGGATCACATCGGCGATTATCTCCATCACGTTCTGCGCGCGGCTGGACAGGGTGGAGCGGTGGCCTCATTTTCTCTCACGATTGCCAATCTCGCGGAGGCCGCCATGTCGCTGAAGGACATTCTACAGAAGTCATCACCGCAGCAAGCCGTCGAGGCCTGGCTCAGTCAGTTTGAAGCTGCGGCGCGCAGTGGCGATATGGACGCGTTGATGACGTGTTTCGTCGAAGACTGCCATTGGCGGGACCTGTTGGCATTTACCTGGGATCTCAGGACTTTCAGCGGCTCAGATTCCATTCGACTGGCACTTGAGAAAACCCTGGCGACCGCGCAACCGAAAGCGTTTGAAATTGCCAAAGGCCGCACGCCGCCACGTGTCGTCATACGTGCTGGCGAAGAGACGCTGGAAGCTATCATTACTTTCATCTCCGCGGTTGGGACGTGCAGCGGAGTGGTCCGTCTGGTGCCTGATCCACACAAGCCGTCGAAGCTGGGTGCCTGGGTATTTCTCACTACCCTCGATGAAATTCGCGGCCATGAAGAACAAATCTTCAGCCGCAGGCCACGTGGGGATGAGTTCAGCGGCGGGTTTGGCGAAGAGAACTGGCAGGATGTGCGCAATCGGGAAGTCGCTTTTGAAGATCGCGAGCCGGCTGTGCTGGTCGTTGGCGGAGGACAGGCCGGCCTAGGTATTGCCGCCTGTCTCGGTGTGCTCGGCATCGATACGCTGACGATAGATCGTCATGAGCGCGTCGGGGACGCCTGGCGCAAGCGCTACCACAACCTCGTGTTACACAACGAAGTGTACGTTAATGATCTGCCCTACATGCCATATCCACCGAACTGGCCAGTGTACATCCCTAAAGACAAACTCGCCAATTGGTTCGAAGCTTACTCAGAAGCGATGGAACTGAACTTCTGGACGAGCACAGAAATTGTCTCCGGTTCATACGATGAGCGCGCGGGACAATGGACTGTTGAACTCAAGCGCGAGGGCAAAAAGCGCATCGTCAAGCCTCGCCACATCGTCATGGCTACCGGCGTAAGCGCGATACCCATTCGACCTGATTGGCCGGGGCTTGATACGTTTGAAGGCAAACTGATGCATTCTGGCGAATACCAGAACGGTCATGAGTGGAAAGGCAAGAAAGCGATCGTTATTGGCACCGGCAACAGTGGGCACGATGTTGCTCATGACCTATGCCAAAGCGGTGCGGACACAACACTAGTCCAACGCGGAACGACACTGATTGTCAGCCTGGCGGAGGCCCAGCGCGTTTACACCATGTATCACGAAGGCCCACCCGTTGCGGACAATGACTTGCTCGCAACGGCAGCACCGTATCCGGTTCTTGTCAAAGCTTATCAAATGGCTTGCGAGACCAATCAGGAGAACGACAAGGACTTACTCGAAGGGCTCAAGGCACGCGGCTTCAAGCTCGATTTTGGTCCGCCTGACAATACCGGTTATCAGATGAAGTATCTGCGTCGCGGCGGCGGCTACTACTTCAACGTTGGCTGCTCGGAACTGATCATTGATGGCAAGATCGAACTAGGCCATTTCGAAGACATTGAACATTTCACGCCGACGGGAGCGAAGCTCAAGAACGGCGAGGAAATCCAAGCTGAATTGATCGTTACTGCAACAGGTTACAAGAACCAGCAAGATGTCGCGCGGCTCTATCTCGGCGATGATGTTGCAGACCGGCTTGGCACGGGGTGGGGCTTTGGAGAAGACGGCGAACAACGCAACATGTGGCGGCGCACGCCGCAACCGGGACTGTGGTTTACGGGCGGTGGCCTGCCTCACGTCCGGATTTTATCAAAGTACCTGGCCATGCAAATCAAGGCCTGCGAGGAAGGGCTAATAGAGTTGGATATGCCCGAACAATTCGATGGCGCCGAAGCGGTTGTTCCAGATCCAACTGATGGAAGACTTGTTTCAGCCTAAGGCGCTGTCCAATGCAGTTGTTCTAAAACAAGATCGTTCCGGATGGAATCACCGTTCGACTTGCTGACTTTGTTGGCCGGAACGTGAATCTTGTTCTACTCAATAAGTTTAGAGACCGATTCACGTTTCAGTTGGATGCGCCAAGCGCTTCCATAAGAAACGATCGGGCTCTAGTCGATCACGCCGGCTGATCTGAGGTTGGCCAAGGTTTCGTCGTCTGCATCCAGGACATCGCGCAGCACCTCATCGGTGTGCTGGCCAAGTAGCGGCGGCGGACTGTCCGGCTTGTCTTCTGTGTTGGCCAGTTTAATCGGGCTGCGCATTAGCCGGATATCACCGGCGGTTGGATGGTTTAGCGTTTGCAGCAAGCCAGAATTTATGACTTCAGGACTTTCCATCGCTTCTGACAATGTGCGCACAGGACCCGCTGGCAATCCAGCCGCCTGGATTTGCTCCACCCAATAGTCGCGCGGTTGAGCTGCAAAAACTTTGGCCAGAATGTCCAGCAATGCCTGTCGATTTTCAACACGGTCCTTGTTCGTTGCAAACCGACGGTCTTCAACAAGTTCAGGTTGCTCAATGATGCTCTCTACCAGCTTGATGTAGTGGCCTTGAGTTCCACATGCCATGTAGAACATCTCGCCATCGCTGCCGGCAAAGGCACCCACCGGAACAGCACTTGGGTGCGCGTTGCCAGTTCGTGGTGGGTTTTCACCACTGGTCAGGTAGTACTGCGCCACGTTACCCAACAATGCGAAGGCACCTCCCATGAGCGAGAGGTCGATGAACTCGCCGAGGCCCGTGTCCTTGCGGCGAACCAAAGCAGCTGAAATCGCGGTCGAAGCCAGCAGGCTGGTCATCAAATCTGTCAACGAAATCAGGTGTCGCATCGGTGTACCTTCCGGATCACCATTGACTGACATCAAGCCCATTTCTGCCTGCAGGACGGGATCGAGTCCTGGACGTTTGGCCATCGCGCCGGATTGCCCGTATGCAGATATAGAACAATACACAAGACCCGGGTTGATCTGCTTCATCGCCTCATAATCGATGCCTAGACGTTTCACCACTCCCGGTCTAAAGTTCTCGATCATGACGTCTGATTTGGCCGCGAGTTGATGGATAAGTTCGCGCCCAGTTTCTGATTGCATGTTTATAGCGATACTCTTCTTATTGCGGTTGTAGGCCAGATAGAAATGGGCCTCGCCATTCGCATCGGGCGGTCGCATATTGCGTGTCTCATCGCCATGCCCGGGCCTCTCCACCTTGATGACTTCGGCACCCAGATCAGCCAACTGCATCGTGCAATTGGGCCCCGCGATAATGCGGGACAGATCGAGGATCCGAATGCCGGTCAGAGGAGGCGCTTGTTTCATGACTGATGTCTTGCCGAATTGAAGAGTTGCAATGCTGCGACGTTACCTGTGCCAGGCATCGGCCGCCAAGTCAGGAGGGAGATCATCACATAGGGGAAGGCGGCGCCTGATCGTCCGTACTCTCCTCCAACGAACTAACGAAGCTGAAATGACTACAAGATTAGATCTGAAGAAAGGACTGCAACATGAAACTATATGACTTTGCACTTGCTCCCAATCCTCGCCGCGTACGCATGTTTCTTGCCGAAAAGGGCATCGAGGTACCGACTGAGCAGATCAACACACGCGAAGCACAACAGTTCAGTAACGAGTTTCAGAAGATCAATCCGAGAGGAACGGTGCCCGCGCTGGTTCTCGACAATGGGACTGCCATCACCGAGTCAGTATCCATCTGTCGCTATTTCGAAGAGCTACACCCGGAACCCTCACTTTTTGGCAGCAATGCCGAAGAGAAAGCCGTGATTGATATGTGGAACCGACGTATAGAAATTGAATGCTATGGTCCCGCCGCAGATGTTGTTCGCAACTCTTTGGAGATGTTCAAAGACCGGGCCATCGCTGGTCTGCCGAGCGGCGTTCCGCAACTCCCCGACCTCGCTGCCAGAGGACGTGCAAGCTATGCCCGCTTCATGGACCGCCTCGATCCCAAACTTGGCAAAAGCCAGTTTATTGCTGGCAATAAGTTCTCAGTCGCCGACATTACAGCTTTCATCGCCATGGATTTTGCCAAACGGGGCCAACTAGAAGTACCGGCTGATGCAAGTAATATCCTGCGCTGGCAAAGCGAGATTGTTTCACGACCCAGCGCATCAGCTTAACAACGAACGAATGTTCTGATTTTTTTTCTCAGGATGAGCCGGTCACGCGTTGGCCGGCTTCGCTACGTCGCGTAGACCGTTCGATGTTCAATTCCGGAAGGAATGCCAACGAGAGTGTAAGAAAGAGAAAGCCCAAGCTGGCCGCCAAGATACAATGCTCTGATGCGGTTGAATTAGCAGCTGCATAACCGAGGTAAGCTGCCACCAAACCGAAGATAAAGGCCGCAAAGCCCTTTAGAACCAACTTACGCATATTACCTCGAGCACTGAACGCATCGTCAGATGTGCAATACGATAGCATGCGATAGCAAGTGAATTTTACGTCCATATGACGTCACTGCATCCTGGTGGTACTATTGCCAATAGTTTTCACTCTGTAAAGACCTTTGCCTCTCAGGCGCTCACCTTCTTTACCAGAGCGAGTGACCTATGCCATTTGGACAACCCGGCGTTGATACGCTGTGTGTTTGGAAGCGCTGCAAGCGTTGTATTTTGGGTATTTGAACGATGAGTGGTCATATTCAGATTAGTCTGTTTCATGTCATTTTTGTTGGTGGAATGCTGCTGCTGGTCATTCTATTTCATTGCCTGCCGCTTATCGTATTCTTTACAATCTTCACCGCGATGATCGTGAGTGCTCGCTTTGCTAAAGGACGCGCCTTTCTCAGTTCGACAGCGATCTGTACGACGCCGTTCTTTTTCGGTTTGCTAGTCGTAGCGCTCTATTTTCAAATCCATCAGATCGAATTCGAGAGTCTGGACCTACTTCTCTTCGAGATGCCGTTCAGCTTTAAAGGATCTGACTGGTTGAAGTTTGCCGAGTTTGAAGACACCTACAAGGAGCCCTTTTACACTGCCATCTCGATGCTCTACGCGATTGTGGTGGCTTTAGCCCTGGTAAAGGGGCTTGAGGATCGAGACGAGCTCAACAAAGCTCTCTCGGAAGAGGCTTTCCATATCCGCAACGTGTTCAACTACCTAAAGTACTTCGAACCCGGAAACATCTCCGGCCAGACAAGTGCCGCACTTACGCGCATGAGACAGATACTGCGCGCCTATGCTGCCAGTATTACGGAAAGTCCCAACTTGTCCAAACGGTCACGAAGAGCTATCGACGAGAACCGCGCGCGCATCGACCAATGTCGGCAAGTTATGCTGACCATCAAGCCTGCAGACGATGACGATCGCATCGTCTATCCCGAAATCATAAAGAACATTGAGCAACTCAATATCCTTCGCACGCGGCGCGTTGAAGGACCAAACCAGAGCCTCTCCTGGTACTTGATTTGCGCGGCGTGGCTCATGTCGGCTGCGTTAATCTTGTCGTTTCTGGCGGAGCCGGTCTGTGTCGATCGACAGGTTGCTCAAAAGCCTGGCGTCCAAGCACAGGCTGTCGCGAGTGCTACGAAGGCTACTCCCACACCGTCGGTTGCCGTAAAAGACATGGCCCCCTCTCAGTGGCTACAGATCCTCGTTGCCTGCCCTGATGGTCAGCAGCCGAGCCTAGGTCGTTATAGCCAATACTATATGATCTTCATCATGGTCGCGTTTTTCAGCTTCATGATGCTGATGCTGCATGACATCGCGACCCCAGACAAAGGTTTTTGGAAGCTTGACCGCGAACCCTTCGAAAATCTCGTAAGGGACCTGGATAACGATTATCCCGATCTAGAAGCCTCAATGCAGGCCAGTGCATCAGTAAATCCGACCACTTCTTCAAGGTAGCCCTGATGATGGCTGTTATTCGTGAGAAGCCCGACAAACATTCGACCAGAGTTCACCCATCCGGACTGCCTAGCGGCGCAAGTCCCAAATTCGCGTGAGACCAGAACAATGCGATACATGCTAATCGTAGCCACTCTATTCCTCGGAATAGGAACCGTAGGTATCATCGGCGCGCAGCCTGCGTGGGCTGCCAACAAAGGTAGCAAACTCACTTGCACAACTATTCGAAAGCAGTGCTTTAGAGGGTGTCAGAAGGAAGCCCCGCGGGAGTTCTGTTTGGGTTACTGCCTCGACAAAAAACAGGAATGCCTGCAGACGGGAAACTGGCTTGGCATCCGGCGGACGTTCCGGAACGTGATCCGCAAATGATCAACTACTAATTCTGCTGGACAAAAGAAAACAGCCGGAAAGCGAGATGCTCCCCGGCTGCCTCACTCCCAAGTCACTCCCCCCGAGCGTTGGGTGATTTATTTGCCGCTGGCTGGCTCTCCTTAGAAGAGACCTTCGATATCACCGTCTGCGTTAAACTTGATTGACTCTGCAGCCGGCACCTTCGGCAATCCCGGCATTGTCATGATCTCACCGCAGATGGCGACGATGAAGCCGGCGCCGGCAGAAAGGCGCACTTCGCGAACAGGAATCGAGAAGCCTGTTGGGGCACCGCGAGCGTTCGGATCTGTTGTGAACGAGTACTGCGTCTTTGCCATGCAAACCGGCAAATTCTTGTAGCCTGCTTCTTCCCACTGTTTCAGCTGATCCAGAATCTTTTTATCTGCGATGACTTCGTCAGCGTGATAAATTTCCTTGGCGACTGTCTCAATCTTTTCGAACAGGCCCATCTCATCTGGATAAAGCGGCTTGTAGGCAGCGGTGCCACCTTCGACCACTTCGACAACCTTTCTAGCTGTCTCAGTGATACCATCGCCGCCATTCGCCCAATGCGTGTTGAGGATGGCTTCTGCACCAACGCTCGCGCAGTATTCCCTCATCGCGGCCACTTCGGCATCCGTATCCGTAATGAAGTGGTTGATGCCCACCACTGCGGGCACACCGAATTTTTTTAGGTTCTCGATATGGCGACCGAGGTTGGCACAACCCGCCTTGACGGCTTCAACGTTTTCCGCACCGAGATCAGCACGGGCAACGCCACCGTTCATTTTCATCGCGCGAACCGTTGCGACGATCACAACAGCATCCGGCTTCAGGCCTGCCTTGCGGCACTTGATATCGAAGAACTTCTCAGCACCCAGGTCTGCGCCAAAGCCAGCCTCTGTGACAACGTAGTCAGCAAGTTTCAAAGCTGTCTTGGTTGCGATCACAGAATTACAACCATGGGCGATGTTGGCGAACGGTCCGCCGTGGACAAACGCCGGGTTGTTCTCAAGAGTCTGCACCAGGTTGGGCTGCATGGCCTGCTGCAGCAGCACGGTCATGGCGCCATCGGCCTTGATATCGCGACAGTAAACCGGTGAGCGGTCGCGGCGATAGGCAACAATGATATCACCCAGGCGCTTCTGCAGATCATCCAGATCATTCGCCAGGCAGAGAATGGCCATGACTTCGGATGCCACAGTAATATCGAAACCGGCTTCACGTGGATAACCATTGGCAACACCGCCAAGCGATGCCGTGATCTGGCGCAGGGCACGATCGTTCATGTCCATGACGCGCCGCCAGGCAACGCGACGCGAGTCAATGCCCAGCTCATTGCCCCAATAGATATGGTTGTCGATCATTGCTGACAGCAGATTGTGGGCAGATGTTATCGCGTGGAAGTCGCCGGTAAAGTGGAGGTTCATCTCCTCCATCGGTACGACCTGGGCATAGCCGCCACCGGCTGCGCCACCCTTCATGCCGAAGCAAGGACCGAGCGAGGCTTCCCGTATGCAGATTGCTGATTTCTTACCAATCTTATTGAGACCGTCACCGAGACCGACTGTTGTGGTGGTCTTGCCTTCGCCGGCAGGGGTGGGGTTGATGGCTGTGACCAGCACAAGCTTGCCATCGGGCTTGTCAGCTAATGATTTGATGAAGGTCTCTGAAACTTTCGCCTTGTCGTGGCCGAAAGGCAGCAAGTGTTCTGAAGGTATGCCCAGTTTGTCGCCCACTTCTTGGATTGGACGTTTCTGGGCTTCACGAGCGATTTCGATATCCGTTTTAGGCACGACAGGAGCCTCCCTAATCTCTAGCCAAATAACTGGGTGAGACTGTTCGGCAGAATGCCGATCAGCATTATTCTAGCCGCCGAGTTTTGTTCCGGCAGCGACACCTGCGGATGCAGCCCACTCGGAAGCAGCTATTTTATCGCCGCCTTTAGGTCGAACCCGCTTGATCAGAATGCGGCCGCCTGCGGCCTGGACCGTGACGCCGTCTGCGTCCACGGAGACAACTTCTCCTGTCGTTCCTTCTTCGCCAGCAACCTTGGCCGCGTCATAAACCTGAACTTCATTACCATTCAGCGTTGTCCAGGCGCCGGGTTGAGGATTACCTGCTCGGATTACGTTATAGACGTCGGCAACCTGGCGACCCCAATCGAGCTGGACATCTGCTTTCCGGCACCATGACTCATAGGTTGCCTTGCTCTCGTCCTGCGCTGACCGTGGTGGATCACCAGCGCGAAACGCGTCGATCACATCAAGAACGGAATCCACACCGGCAGGAAAGATCTTCTTGAAGTATACATCGCCTAGGGTCTCATCAGGCCCGATGTCGACTTCGCGCTGTAGCAAAATATCGCCCTCATCGAGACCGTCGGTCGGGTAGAACCAACTGAAACCGGTCTTCGTCGCCCCCCACATAATCGGCCAGTTAATGGAACTCGGCCCGCGATGTAGCGGCAGCAGTGACGGATGGAAGCAAATCGATCCCATCTTCGGAATGTCACGCGCAGCTTCCGGGATAAAGATAATGACATAAGCCATCACCATGAGATCAGCATTCAAGGAACGCAGCATCTCGAGGTTCTCTTCATCCTTGTAGTTCAACGGTTGGAAAAGTGGAAGTCCATGCTCCAATGCGGCCTGCTTCACCGGGTCTGCCGGGCGACCTTCCTTATCAGGCGCCGTGAAAACGCCGACAACCTCGTCCTTGCCAGCTTCCAGTATTTTCTCAAGAGCGGCCTTGCCGAAGGCCTGTTGCCCGTTGAGGATAATGCGCATGACGTTCTGCCTCCCGGCTATTATGAATGCTTATTGTGCTGTTTTATCTGGTTCAACTACTCGGCCGCAATAGGAGTGACGTCGCCGACAGCGCCTGATTTTACAACCCGCTCAAATTCGTCACCAGCATAACCCAGTACTTCCTGAAGAATTTCCGCTGTGTGCTCGCCGAGTAGCGGGCTTCGCTTCACTTCAGCAGGACTGTCTGAAAGTTTAACCGGACAACCGACGGTGAGGTACGGACCACGCTCCGGATGGTCCACCTCGACAATCGTCCCTGTTTCACGGAGCGACGGTTCCTGCGAAAGTTCCTTCATTGACAGGATCGGTCCACATGGAATGTCCAGCGGGTTGCAGGCGTCCATGACCTCGAACTTAGTCTTGGTCTTCGTCCATTCCTCTATTCTATCGAACACTTGCGGAATCTTATCGAGCCGCGCATCCGGCGTTGCGTAATTTGGATCCTCTTTCCAGTCCGGCTGGCCAATGAGGTCGCAAATCTTGCCCCAAACCGCTGCCTGCGTAATGAAGTAAACGTAGGCATCGGGATCAGTTTCCCAACCTTTACACTTCAGAATCCAACCTGGCTGACCACCACCGGAGTCATTGCCGGCACGCGGTGTGGTTTCACCAAATTCTATTCCCTGGCCATATTGGCTGTATTCCTTCAGCGGACCGCGTTCTAGGCGTTGTTGGTCACGCAGCTTCACACGGCATAGATTCAAAACGCCGTCCTGCATGGCTGCCAATACACGCTGGCCGCGGCCAGACTTCTCGCGATGGTAAAGCGCAGTGACGATACCGAGAGCTAGATGAAGGCCAGTTCCACTGTCACCAATCTGTGCACCGGTTACTGTTGGTGGCCCGTCGAGGAAGCCGGTCGTTGACGCCGATCCTCCCGTGCACTGCGCCACGTTCTCGTAGACTTTGCAGTCTTCGTAAGGCCCAGGTCCGAAACCTTTTACCGACGCCATAATCATGCGTGGGTTCAGTTCCTGGATACGTTCCCAGCCAAAACCCATGCGATCCAATGCGCCAGGTGCGAAATTCTCGACTAGCACGTCACACTCTTTGACCAGCTTCTCGAGGATCTCCTTACCTGTGGGATCTTTGGTATTGAGAGTTATCGAGCGCTTGTTGTGATTAAGCATCGTGAAGTAAAGCGAGTCGGCGCCAGGCACATCAACCAGCTGCTTTCGCGTGGCGTCGCCGACACCGGGACGCTCAACCTTGATGACGTCGGCGCCAAACCAGGCAAGCAACTGCGTGCAAGTAGGACCGGACTGCACATGGGTGAAATCGAGGATCTTAACGCCCTTGAGAGCTTCCATCTTCTGCTCCTGTTTGCAGCGGGTCTGTTCGACCCTCACGAATTCTTAGTAATCTCGCCAATCTGCAGCACGACCGGAATTGTCGCTCAACGTGCAAAGGTCAAGTCAATCCAACTCGACATGTCTCGAGACATGTTCGTGCAGCTTCATGGTATGCTCGCGAACCAGCTTGCTCGCTAAATCACCGTCGCGCTTCACGAGCGCTTTGACGATTTTGCTGTGATCGCGCACCGACCTCTGTGCCCGATCACGTTCGAAGATTGTTCTACGCCGGATTGCGCGCACATGCATGAACAGACTATCCGTCATTTGCGAGATCAGCTCACAGTCGGAAAGCCGTATGATTGTGCTATGAAAGCGGATATTGTCATCCGAGTATTCGGACATGTACCGATCGACCTGGGTACTGTCATATGCGTCGATCAGTGTTTGGAGTTCAGCCAGATCTTCGTCTGAGGCCGCTTCGCACGCGAGTCGAGCTGCCATACTTTCCAGAGCCGCCCAAACGGTAATCATCTCCAAGATTTCCGCCTTGGTCTTTCGGACAATTATGATACCGCGGCGCGGCAGTATCTTGACTAACCCGTCCTGATCTAGCCGGGTTAATGCCTCGCGCAATGGTGTACGTGAGCTGCCGAATTGATCCGAAAGGCTCCGTTCATCCAGGCGCAACTCCGCATCTGGATCGTAAATGTTCATGTTGAGAATGGCTGCTTTCAGCTGCTCATAGATCCGTGTGCTCATATTCACGGATTCAACAATTGGGCGAATCTTTAGAACGTTGCTCGTCATGTGAATATCCGGGATGCCATGCGCAGCGAAACCATGCTCTCAGCCAACAATGGGCGATGCCAATTTAGTCTGGTGTACCACATACCAAATGGAATTCAAGTGATGATCCTGACGCAGAAGCCAATTTGTGGCCCGTCAACGATACCAACGCCATCGGCAACGTCGTTGCCGTCTTATCCAACTGCCTTATGTTCAGCAAAATCAGACAAAAAAGAAACCGGCAGCTTGACGCTGCCGGCCGCAAATTCGTGTTTACTAGAATTCAGTCTTATTTCAAAAAAGGAGCTGACGGGCCACCAGAATTTCGGCGCCTCCGAGTTTCGACGGCGCCGACAACTTCAGTTGGAACTAGCCTTTGATAGCGCCCATCTTAATCAGCATCTTGCGGTGAATTTCCCGCTCGTTCTTCCAGTATGACATAGGTTCGTCACCAGAAAGCGCGGGGCCGACCAGGGCCTTTTTCTTGCGATAACCCTGCCATTCCTTCGAGTTGAACACCTTGGTGAACAATTCCTGGTAGTACTTCTTGGCCTCGGCGCTCATGCCTGGTGCACCGACAACGGTGCGCTGCATAAAGTACACGAAGTCCTTGCCGAGCTCCTTAAATGTCGGTGCATCCTTAAACAGACCGATCCGCTCTGGTGTAAAGCAAGCAAGCGGCTTTGTTTTGCCGGCTTCGAAGAACCCTAGCTGTTCGGACGGATTCTTCACTATTGAGTTGGCGTTGTTTCCTGCCAGCTCCTTGGCAACCTTACCGCCCCCTTTGTACGGAATGTACTTCATTTGAAGTCTGTAAGCAGAGTTGAGAAAGTCAGTCAGTAGGTTGTCTTCCGAGTTTTTGCCCGTACCAGCCATAATCCAGCCCTTGCCGGCTTTCTTGGCTTCGCGGACAAAGTCGTCGACGTTATTGATGTCCTTACGGTCTGAATTCACCCAGAGGCAGAACGTATCTTCCGCCATGCGCATGAACGGCGTGAATGTCGCGATGTCAACGCCCAGCTTCGGCTGTCGCAGCGGAGTTGTGTAGAAGCTGTTCAGGGTGAACATGATCGTATGATCGTATGATCGTCCCCCTTCTTTCCCTTCATATAGACAAGGGCTTCTGCACCAGAGCCACCTGGCTTGTTTATCGGTGTCACCGGCTGGCTAGCCAGCTTGTTCTTGGAGATGATTGATTGCATGAAGCGAACAGCTTTATCCGCTCCACCGCATTTGCCTGCCATAACAACAAATTCGATTGGCTTTTTGGGCTCGAACGCTTTGGCGGCAAATGGCACTGCCACGACAGCTAGTCCGATGGCCAGTTTGGCGCCTGCCCTCTTCCAGGTTGTTTGCATTATCCCAGATCCTCCATATCGATCAGAGCTTGTGCTCTGATGGTTTGGCGCTTCAGAATGCGTTTCGCAAAGAAACACAGCTCGCTGATCACACACGACTTGGCGGAAAACGTGGCGTGCTTATTATTTACCATGGCTTTGTTAGGCTCTGATGTAGTTTTCCCTGCTAACTCATGGCGCCGGCGAGGCATTGGCGGGGCGTAAGTCGCTCGCCGTCACG